>JALWPC010000422.1 GCA_026995265.1 Paracoccaceae bacterium | reverse complement strand
CAGGGCTTTTATCAATCGCGGCGGTGTTTTGCCCGAAAGCCCCTTGGTGGCGGCTTCGGCTTTCCTTCGCCACTCCTCCAGCCTGTCCAGCTCCATTTCGGCCTTCAGGCAGGCGTTTTCCACCGCCGCATACCAGCGCGCCAGCCGGTCGGCGGGGGTGCCGCCCTGCCCTATGGGTCCGCCCGTGGCCACCGGCAAAAACCGCAAGCTCCGCCCCTCGACCCCGCCGATTTTCCCCGCCGCCACGCCCGCCTCCAGCGCATCATTCGGCGCGCTCAGCCCGTAAGCCCGCCACGCCGCAAACAGCGCCGCCGCTTGGGTAATCGGGTGGCAATCGCGCAGCGCTTCCCGCACCGCCTGCCACTCCTCGGCCACGCCCCCGAATACCTCACCCATGGCCCGTGCAACGGGCGTAGGGCGGGCTTCAGCCCGCCACCCCTTTCCCGCAAACCCGTCAAATTCAACCTGATGCCGCCCGAGAAACCCGCCAAGCTCGTCCGGCAGCCCTGCCCCCAGCATCCGCCGCGTGGCCCAATCGGCGCGGGATAACACCCGCGCATCTTTCAGCGCGGACTCCCGCAGCAACCCGTAAAGCGCGATCTTGTCCGGCGGCACCCAATCCCCCTGCGCCCACAGCAAAGCCGAAGCCTCCTGAAAAGCCAACCGCTTGGCAAAGCCTGCACCGCAATGACCTGCGGCCCGCGTATCCAGCCGCGCAAACGCCGCCGCCGCCCCTGCCAACCCCCGGCCCTGCGCGCCTTCCGCCCGCCGCCAATCGCGCGGGGAGAATATCGCCTGCCGTTCGGCCAACCGCCACGGCGGGTCCGTTGGCGCTTCATCAATCGGCGGCCCCGGCAGGAACCAGAGGTCGTCTTCGTTATCCATGATATATGCGCAGTATTTTCATAGCGTGCATTAATTATAGGTAAATAACGCTCTTTACCCAAGCATCTTTTTCCAAGCCATATCACACGTGATAATGAAGACGGGCATACGTGGCACCATGCCGACCAGCTTTTATTCAACTATATCAAGCTTGGCGGTGAAGGGGTGATGGGGCAAGAGGGCTTGACCGGCTTCAAGAGTGGTATGCACACCTTTGAAGCCACCCTAAGTGATGCGGATATTAACGCAGTGCTGTTTTTTATCAAATCACGCTGGCCGCAAGACATTCAAAACATTCAGCGCGAAAAAAACAAGGTTAGCGAGGATTAGATGTGATCACCGCAACCAAGGCAATACCGCCCGCTAGATCAGCTGTAGCCAGCCGACCGCCGAGAGGCCCAGATGGCGCAGCGTAATCTCGATGAGTAACCCAACAAACAGGCCAAAAAGGTAGAGCAGAGAGAGCTTGAAGAAAGACTTTTCGGCCTGGTAGCCGTCTGCTTTTGCCTGCGCTTCGTCGCGTTTCCAGAGCTTGAACGCGCCGCAGGCAAATCTGAAGTTTAGCCAGAGGGCAATGGCGAGGTAAACCACTCCGCCGATGGAACTCACGGCTAGAGCAAGTGATGTAGGCACCAGCAGCAGCGCGTAGATCAGGATTTGTTTGCGGGTGGCGGCGCGGCCATGGGTGACGGTCAGCATTGGCACTTTGGCGCGGCTGTAATCGTCGTTCATAAACAGCGACAGCGACCAGAAATGCGGCGGCGTCCACATGAAGACCAAGGCAAACATGGCGATGGCTTCAAAGCTCAGGCTGCCGGTGACCGCCAGCCAGCCGATCACCGGCGGGAAGGCCCCCGAGGCGCCGCCAATGACGATGTTCCACGGGGTCGAGCGCTTGAGCCACATGGTGTAGATCACCACGTAAAAGAAGATGGTAAAGCCGAGCATGGCGGCGGCGGCCCAGTTGGTCACCAAGCCCAGCAGGGCGACAGAGGCAACCGAAAGCACCAGCCCGAAATTGCGCGCCGCTTCCGCAGAAACCCGCCCCGCAGGCACGGGGCGGTTGGCGGTGCGGCGCATCAGGGTGTCAATATCCGCATCCCACCACATATTGAGCGCCCCCGAAGCCCCGCCGCCAATGGCGATGAGGAAAATGGCGGCAATGGCGTTGAGCGGGTGGATGCTACCGGGCGCGACCAGCAGCCCGATGGCGGCAGTAAACACCACCAAAGACATGACGCGCGGTTTGAGCAGGGCAAAATAATCTGCCGTGCGGGATGGGCGAATATCGGTATCTGTGGTGGTGTCTGACATTATTTTAGCTCCCCAAGATTAAAGGGCGCGGCCGGAGGGCCAGCCGCGCCGAGGCGATTACATGCCCATATCCATGGCCATGCCTTCTGTCGCCATCTGGCCCATCATGCCCATTTGCATGTGGTAAGGCAGCATACACATGAACATCCACGCGCCGTTTTCCTGCACTTCAAGCACAAACTCGAATTCACCACCGGGCAGGATCAGCGCCTGCTCGAACAGGGCCTCGTGCTCCAGCAAGCTCCAGTCGGCGCGGGTGCCACGGTAGTTGGCGGCGGCCATCAGCGGCATGTTCATAAACATGAACTCATGCGGGATCTGGCCTTCGTTTTTCACGATAAACTTGATCCGCTCACCTTTTTTGACGGTGATATTCATGTCGGAATACCCCCATTCCTGCATGCTAAGCTCGATCACACGGTCAAATTCACCGGATTCAGAAAAAGCAAGGCCGCCTTCCCCCATCGGCATGCCGCTTGCGGGCATAGCCGAGCCGTCGCCCATGTTCATGTTGCCCATATCGGCACTGCTCATGTCCATAACGCCATCGCCGTTCATGTCCATGTCCAGCACAGCCTCACCGTTGCCAGACATATCCATGCCGCCCATAGCGGTGTCGCCATTGCCCGACATATCCATGCCGCTCATGCCGGTGCTGGCCGTGTCGCCCATGTTCATATTGCCCATGTCGGCACTGCTCATGTCCATTACGCCATCGCCGTTCATGTCCATGTCCAGCACAGCTTCGCCATTGCCAGACATATCCATACCGGCCATTCCGGTGTCACCATTGCCTGCCATATCTGCGCTGCCCATAGCGGCCCCGTCAGTGCCCGACATATCCATGCCGTTCATTCCGGTGCTGGCCGTGTCGCCCATGTTTGTATTGGCCATGTCGGCGCTGCTCATGTCCATCACGCCATCACCGTTCATGTCCATATCCAGCACAGCATCGCCATTGCCAGACATATCCATACCGCCCATGGTGCCATTGTCAGAGCCAGACATATCCATGCCATTCATTGAGCCACCGCCCGACATGTCCATGCCGCCCATATTCATGTCGCCCATGTCGGCCAAAGCGGCCTCCAGAACCACGGCATCCTGCTCTGGCACTTCAAACACACCAGCGTCTTCGGCCCGCGCATCTTCTTCAAGGTTCACGTTTTCGGGCAAATAGCCATCAGCCCTGAACCCCTCCAGCAGGCTGACCTCCGGCGGCAATTGCCGCTCGGGGCCTACGCCGTAAGTGACGAGATAAAATACAACCACAGTGCCAACCAGCCCGGTAATTCCAAAAAACTTCAGCATATCGGTTCTCCTTATTCTGCTGGCGCAGCAGCGGCTGCTTCAGGGGTGTCGTTTGATATCGGCCACGGATCACCGGTTACTTTTGCGCCGTATTTGGCGCTCCAGAACACATTCGCCAGGAAGGCAAGGAAGCCAAGGGCCACCATATAGCCGCCAATGGTGATCGCCATTTGCGCATTGGCCCAGCCCGGGAATGGCAGATAGTCATACACCCAGCGCGGGAAGTAGAGGTAGCCCGCCACGCCCATGCCGGTGATCTTGATAAACAAGCCCACCTGCCAGAGCCAGAAGTGCCAATTGCCCAGCCGCTGGTTATACATCCGCCCCGTTATATAGGGGTAGAGGAAGTAAAACCCGGCAAAGGCCATTTGCCCCGAGAAGCCAAAGAACATGGCGTGGAAGTGGGCCGGTATCCAGTAGGTATTGTGGATGAAGTCACTATCGGGTGCGATTTGCGCATTCAGGAAGGCCGTGGCCCCGCCATAAACGATAAAGGCAATCGAAAACACCATGAACTTGAACGGAATGGCGCGCCGCGCCGAATCCGGGATCGGGGCCATGAACAGCGTCGATATCCAGTTAAACACGTGCATCACCGACGGGATGAACACCAGCATGGTGAGGATTTGCACAAAGCGCTGGTAATCGCCCGAGATGGTATGCGCGGGCTGGAAGTGGTGCGGGCCGATGGGCATGGCGCCAATCGCCAGCAAGGTAAATGCCACCACGCCAGACCAGTAGCTCCACATCGGACGCCCCAGAAAACGGGGCATGATGGTGTAGAGAATGGCAATCGCCGGCACGAAGGGCAGGTAAACCGCAGGGTGGCCGTAGGTCCAGAACACATAAAGGAAGAACTCGATAGAGCCGCCCCGCGATGGGTCAAACCAGGCGATATCGGTCCACTGCGCCCAGTCGCTCAGCATCCCGTAGCCCGCAAAGCCCAGCGGGAAGACCGAGACCATGAAGAGCAGGCCAATAGTGCCCGCCGCCCAGCCCATCAACGGGGTGTTCTTCAGCCCGCCTTTGGAAGAGATCGCATTGCGGAACAGCACCGCACCGGCGAGGAACTCGGACACCGCCACAAGGATAATCGCCACATAGCCCATCCACAGGTTGGGGTTGCCGGTGCGCAAAGACATCGGCGCATAGGCTGTCCACGTGAAATCAGGCCGCCCGATCATCAGGAGCACCGCCGCCACGATCAAAATCCAGTAGCTCGCCTGCGCCGCACCCGACCAGAGCAGCCGGTCATTGCCCAGCACTTTGGGCAGCATGTAATAGTTGATCGACACCACAAGCGGGATCAGGAAGCCGAACACCATCACCATGCCATGCAGGGTCATCAGGGTCATATACACCCGCGCGCCGATAAATTGCACATCGGGCACCGCCAGCTCTGTGCGGAAAATAATGGCAAACATGCCGCCCAGGGCCAGCATAATGAAGGCGGTAAAAATCCCCTTCAGCGCCATATGGCGATAGTCATTCGAGAACAATATCTGCTTGAGCGTCAAGCCGCTCAGCAGGTCCTCGGGTTCCCAATGGGCCTTTTCGCCCATTTTAGGATCATCCATAGTCATAGAAGCCATTACGCGCTCTCCCCGTTATTTTCACCATCGGTTACCACCAGCCACGCTTTCATTTGTGCATGGCCGATACCGCAATAATTCACACATTGAATAAGATATTTCCCCGGAACATCCGGCGCTTTGATCCACAATTCCCGCTTGAAGTTGGGGTCGATTTCGGCGGTGATCTGCGCCACCGGAATGTTAAACCCGTGGATCACATCATTGCTGACAATCTTCAGCAGCACCTTTTCCCCCGGGCGCACGATCAGCGCATTGCGGCTGATCTCTTCGTCCTCGTTGATAAAGGCAAAGCCCCACTGGAAAGCCACCACCGTGACCACCTCGTCAAAGGCCTCTTCGCCCGAGCCGTCATAATTGCCCGACACCATTTTCTCTTCGGCGTTCAGGTCTTGCTGATAGGCCGTATAGGTGTTGGTGCTCAGATCATCGGCATACCAGACCAGCCCAAGCATGATGCCGATGAACACAAATTCCACCGTATAGCTTGGCTTCCAGCGCTTTTTCATCAGCATGGCCGCCAGCAGCATGATCATCCCCAGCACCGTAAACGATGCGGTGATGGCCATCATAATCGCTTGCGGCCCCCATATTCCTAAAGCGTTTTCCATGTTTTATCCCTCTCCTCTGATTGGCCGTTTTCCGGCTTATCCTGAATTGCAGTTTTCGCAGTATCGCTCACGATGGAACGGTCATTGATTTTTCTGGAAAGCGGCAGGCGCACTTCCACGCACAGCCCGCCTTGCAGGCGGTTGTGCAGGCAAATATCGCCGCCATGGGCCCGCACAATCGTGCGCGCCACCGAAAGCCCCAGGCCCGTGCCGCCGGTCTCGCGGTTGCGCGAATCTTCCAGCCGGTAAAACGGCTGAAACACATCCTCAAGGCTATCCTTGGCAATGCCCGGGCCAATATCATCGATCAAAATCTTGATCATATCAGGCTCGATCGTCACCGAAACCCGCGCCGATTTTCCGTATTTCACCGCGTTGTCCAGCAGGTTGGCCAGCGCCCGCCCCAAGGCAACAGGGCGGCACTCCACCAGCGTCCAGCGCGGCACATCTTCAAGCGCCACATCACAACCGGCATCGGCCATATCGTTGCACACCCGCTCCAGCAATGAGCCTATATCGACGGTCGTGCTCGGCTCCGAGGCGGCTTCCTCGCGGATGAAAGACAGGGTCGAGCTGACCATTTGCTGCATATCGTCAAGATCACGCAGCATTTTCACCCGCAGTTCGTCTTCTTCCACAAATTCAGCCCGCAAGCGCAGGCGCGTAATCGGGGTGCCCAGATCATGGGCGATGGCCCCGAGCATCTGGGTGCGGTCGGTCACAAAGCGCCGGATCCGGTTTTGCATCACATTAAAGGCATGCGCGGTGCGGCGCACCTCTTCCGGCCCCGTTTCCGGAATCGCGGGCGCCTGCACATCGGTGCCCAGCACCTCGGCGGCCCGTGAAAGCTGCTTGAGCGGAGCGGTCATCCGGCGCACCAGCAGGGCCGAGAAAAACACCACAGCCGCCAGCATCACCAGCATGGAAAGCCCGAGCCGTGCCGAGAAAAAAGCCGGGGACGGAGAAACGGGCGAAACAATGTTCAGCCATTTTCCGCCCCCGAGGTTCAGGGACACAACAATAAGGTTTTCCGGTGCAGGCTCCCCCTGCACCCCAGAATAGGCGCGCATCGCCCCCGCATTTTCAGGGGTCACAAAGGAAATCCGGTAATCATTCAAGCGGGGCTCGGGCACATGCCGCGCCAACTCCCTGCGCAGGGCCGCTTCCCGCCAGCCATAGCCGGTGCTTTCGGGCACCAGCGGTGTGTCTGTGACACTCACAAAGCGCTGTTCGGTTCCGGCGCTGTCAATCACCCTGTTCCACTCGCTGTCATCCAGAATGCCCGAAAGCGCGCCAATGGTGGCCACCCACTGGATCGCGTGCTCTCCGCCCGCCGACAAAAGCGCGGTTTCCCGGTCGGTGGTGTAAAACAGGCTGCTCAGCAGGTGGGTGACGGCCAGCCCGACCACCAGCAAGGCGGTGGCCCGAAAGGCAATGGTATCAGGTAGCGGGTTTTTCATTGGATGAAACCTCCGCTGCAAACCGGTAGCCGCCACCGCGCACCGTCTGGATCAGGGTCGGGGTTTTCGGGTCATCCTCTATCTTGCGCCGCAAGCGGCTCACCTGCATATCAATTTTGCGATCAAACGGAATTTCGGCCTGCCCGCCCGTCAGATCCAGCAACTGGTCCCGCGAAAGCGTGATTCCCGCATGTTCGGCCAGCGCGGTGAGCAGATCGAATTCCTTGGTGCTCAGGTCCACCAGGGTGCCGGTGCTCGAGGTCAGCTGGCGCAAGGAAATATCCAGCCGCCATGCGCCAAATGTCAGCACCCGCCCGCTCATATCCGGGGCCGAAGGCGGGGCCATATGGGTGCGGCGCAGCACCGATTTTATCCGCGCCAGCAATTCATGCGGGTTGAAGGGCTTGCTGAGATAGTCATCCACCCCCACCGAAAACCCGTCAATCCGGTCATTTTCCGCGCCCAGCACCGTGAGCATCACCACCGGCACATTGGAGGCATCGCGCAGTTCGGCGCAAATCTCCAGCCCGTCTTTGCCCGGCAGCATCCGGTCCAGCACCACCAGATCAATCTTCCACTTGGCTATAATATCCTGCATTTCAGCGCTGCCGCTGGCGGCCGAAACCCTGAATCCCTGCTTGCTCAAAAACCGCTTCAAAAGCGCACGAATATCCTGATCGTCATCAACGATCAGCAAATGGGTGCTGGAAAGAGGGTCAAATGAATTCATCGCCAAAGGATAGCCTTTCTAGTTTCTGGGAGTAGTTAAACTTTGTAACGAATTGTAACCCTACAGAGGCTAGAAGCCTAACCGGAATTTGTAGGCGCACCCCGCCTTACCGAACCGCCGCCGGGTTAAGCGCCTTGGCCACCCATCATGCCGCCTTGGCCATGCATTTGCGTCATCATTTGCATCTTGCCCTTCATACCGGACATTCCCTCTTGGCCCTCCTGGTCGCCCATCATACCGTGCTGTGCCCCCGTTTGGTCGGCCTGTTGGCCATGGGAGCCATCAGCAAGCGCGGGAGAGGAAAGAATTGCAACCGAGGCAATAGCGCGGCAAAATACGACATCTCTCGCGGCAAAAATCACCTCTTCATATGCCTTAAATTAAGCCATAATTTTCTTATAACGTGCATAATAGGCAATTTATACCCTCTACCCAAGCATCTTTTTCCAAGCCATATCACACGTGATAATGTCCACTTATCACGTCTCTTGATTTTGACAGGAAAATACCCTAGAAATCCCCCATGACCCAGCTCATTCCCGCCCCCAATCTCTCCCTGCAAGACGAACAAGCCTTGCTTGACCTCTACACTCGCGGCACCCCCGAAAACACCCTGCGCGCCTATGAACGCGACCTGCTCTATATCGAAGCCTGGAAAGGCGCGCCGTTGGCATGGCCTGAAACCGAGGCGGTCGCCCTGCACTTCATCCTCGATCATTCCCGAGACCTTGAAGCCCATGACCAAGCCCGCAAAGTGGCCGAAGCCCTCATCGCCAGGGGCCTGCGCAAATCCCTGAAATGCCCCGCCCCCGCCACGCTGGACCGCCGCATTGCCTCCTGGGCCGCCTTCCACCGCATGCGCAACCTCCCCAGCCCTTTTGAAGCCCCGCTCATCCGCCAGGCCCGCGCCAAGGCCCGCCGTGCAGCGGCAAGGCCCCCTGCCCCGAAATCCGCCAACCCGATCACCCTTGAGGTGCTGGAAAAGCTGCTGGCCGCCTGCGACCCAAGCCTGCGCGGCACCCGTGACCGCGCCATCCTGATGCTGGGCTGGGCCTCCGGCGGTCGCCGCCGCTCTGAAGTCACCGGCCTGCATGTCGAAGACCTCACCCTTGAGGACGACCTCATCCACATCCGCCTGCTGGAAACCAAAACCACCGCCAAGGGGGCCACGCCGAAACTGCTGCTAAAGGGCCGAGCGGCTGACAGCATCCGCGACTGGCTCCACGCCGCCCGCCTCTCGGAAGGCCCCCTCTTCCGCCCGATCTCCAAATCCGGCACCGTGCTGGGTCGCCCGCTCCACCCCGACGCCATCCGCCAGATCCTCAGGCGCCTGCTGATCAAGGCCGGCTACCCCGAAACCTTCGCCTCCCCCCACGGCCTCCGCTCCGGCTTCCTCACCGAGGCCGCCCTAAAAGGAACCCCCCTGCAAGCCGCCATGCGCCTTTCCCTGCATCGCTCCGCCGCACAGGCGCAGCGCTATTACGATGATGTCGAGCTTAAGGATAACCCGGCAACGGATTTAATGGGCGACTAGGCCCATCATTGTCCCCAAAGGCACCGCCCGCACCCCCCCCTGCATCGGCACTTCGCGCGCGCCGGCATAGACCAGAAACCGCCGCCCCGCCCCTATATCATCGGCCGCAATATGGAACCCGCGGGAGACCTTGGGCATGGTTGTGCGCTTGATCTCGATCGCCTGCACCTCGCCATCCGGCAGGGTCAGCACCAAGTCAATCTCGGCCCCCGCTGCCGTTCGGTAATAGCTAGCCTCAGTCCCTCGCGGCGCAACGCTGAGCAGGTTTTCCACCACAAACCCTTCCCAACTGCCGCCAACCACCGGATGCGCAAGCAGCGCCTCCAAAGAGCCAATGCCAAGCAGGCTATGCACCACCCCCGAATCCCGCACATAAATCTTGGGGGATTTTACCAAGCGTTTGCCGACATTCCTATGCCACGGCTTCAGCCGCCGCACCAGCATCAGATCAACCATCAGGTCGAGATAACGCCCAATCGTCTGCCCCGAGACCCCAAGCCCCGCCGCCAGCCGCGCCGCATTGAGCTGCCCGCCTTGCTCATGGGACAGCATCGTCCAGAAGCGCCGCAGGGTTTCCGCCGGAATGCGCGGCCCGAATTGGGGAATATCGCGCTCCAGATAGGTGCGAATGAAATCGTCACGCCAATGCAGGCTGGCTTCGTCATCAATGGCCAAATAGGCTTCAGGGAACCCGCCGCGCAGCCAAAGCTTCCCGAGATCGGGCACTTCGCGACAATTGAACCCGCCCAGTTCCTGATAGGACACCCGCCCCGCCAGAGATTCTGCGGATTGGCGCAGCAAGGTGTTGCTCGCCGACCCCAGCAGCAAAAATTGCCCGGTGCGGTGCCCTGCCCTACGGCGCGTATCAATCTGGTGGCGCAAAGTGCCAAACAGCCCGGGCACAAGCTGCACCTCGTCAATCACCACCAGCCGCCCCACCTGCTCTTCCAGATAAAGCTCCGGCTCTTGCAAAATAGCGCGGTCCTGCGGGCGCTCCATATCCAGATGCACCGAATCTCGTGTGGCCGCTATTTCAAGCGCCAGGGTGGTTTTACCAACCTGACGGGGGCCTAACAGCACCACAGCGGGTTGGCGTTCAAGAGCGCGGTTCACGCGGGTTTTTGCGAGTCTTTCCAACATAACCTTGTATATACCCCAAAGCATGGTAGATTTACAAGGTAAAACACGGTTTAAGGTTTCGCACGCGAAACCCCCTACTCCGGCGATAGCAATCTTTGAATCTCCAGCATCACCGTATCAACAAGCTCGTTGTCCGCATGGCGGCCCGTGAATCGAATATCGATATATCCTTCTCCGTTGATCTTTTCGATCTTGATGCCGTTGGCCAGATCTATCTCCCCATAGCGTTCAGGTTTTGGCGCACGACGCTCCGCCTTGGCCTTTTTTCCGAGCGCTTCATAATCCTTCAGCACGCCCTCCATCGCCCGCCACTCATCCTCAAAGCTGAGGCTGGCGCTGCTGGCCAGCGCCGCCCTCAGCGCGGAGGTTTGGTCCTCTTTCAACGCGCTCGCAAGCCTAAGCCCTGCCCGCTCGCTCAGCCGAGTCGGAAATTGCAGCAAGTCCCCGAGCGCTTCAAAAATAAGCGCAAAGCTGCGGATTTTTGAGCGTTTGGCTTTGGACCCCGCCGCAAAGAGCGCATTCACAGCGTCCTCAACCGTTTCAAATGCACCCTGCTTCGCTGAGATCACCGCGATGCGTCCGCGCTCATAATGGCTCAGGTCAGCACGGATTTCGTTTTCCTCGACCATTGAAATATAGGCATCCGAGGCTTCTTTTGGCGCGCGGATCAAAGCGGGAATAGAGGCAAAATCCTCACGTCCCGTTTCCATCGCCAAAGCGCGCAAAGCGGCCACCCGCCGCCAACCGGAAATCAGGCCATAGCGCGCGCTGCCCTCGACCGGCTCCAAGGGCAACACTTCAATCGGCATCCGCAACCCATGGGCCAGAATGGAATGCTTAAGCTCGGCCATTTCAGCCTCGTCCACCTGCATCCGGTCGCGGCTCAAATGCTCGGTTTCGATCTGTGCGAGCGGGATTTTCTGTGCCAGTAACCCCGCCTCTTTTGCCGCCTGATAACGCCGCGCATCTGCGGCCTCAGCCCCTGAATGTGCGGCGGCTTCCCCTGCCACACGGGCAATGGGTGGCACATTTACGCCCAAAGCCGAGGGTCGTTTGCCCTCCGGTTTCGCTGCGAAATCCTCGGAAATTTTTGCCAGTTCTTCGGCCGTCGGGGCATTTAAGCGCCTGCGTTTAGCCATTGTTCTGCTCCTCCTCAGCGTGGGCGTCGCGCCACCAGCACCCGATTAGTAGTTCTTTGAATTCGGCATAGGTCCGGTCAAATGTTTCCCGCCCACGCATGTAAGTATCGCGGTTAAAGTCTCTGTAATCGGCTTCGTAGATGCCGTTCACCTGCTCGCCAGCCTGCCCGACGAGTGCGGTAAATTCCTGCCGATAGGCATTCATGAAATCGCCAAAATAGGCTTGAATCACGTTGGCAAGGTCGGTTTGCTGGCTGGCGTCAAAACGGGTGATAATGGCCCGCACCACATCCCACTCAAAGCGGGTTTCCGGAAGGCCCGCAGCTCGGTTGGCCGCGTTTTCTCCGTCCTCGATTGAGGCGAAGGTGGTGTAGAGCATATCGAAAAATCGACCCGTTGAATCAAACTCCAGAAAGGAGGCGCCAAGCGGGACCAACAGAATATCAGCCGCTGCGAGGGCGTTAATGGTGAGGTATCCAAGGGCAGGGGGCGTGTCTAGAATTATGACGTCATAAGCGTCGAGTATGCCTTCATCTTCGAGGAAATTGGACAGACCATCCCAAAGCTTCCAGCCCTTTAGCCCCATGCGCCAAACTGGAATCTGGAATTCTGCCCAGTAGAGATTGAGCTGGGCGCCAATGAGATCAATATTGGGCCAATGGGTGGGTTGAATCACATCCTTGGCCTTGATCTTCAGCGCCTCTTTCAGGGTTTCATCAAGGGGCAGGAGGGGCTCGCCGGCGGCCTCACGATGGGCGTTTTCTACCACCATAGCTTTGGCAAAATCCTTGGCGATCAGAGGGAAAACGGTGGACCATTCGTCTTCCACTTCACCGCCCATGATCGAGGTCATGGACCCTTGGCTATCAAGGTCGATCACCAGGACTTTGTAGCCATCAAGCGCCGCTGACATGGCAAGATGGACTGCGGTAGAGGTTTTGCCAACACCGCCCTTGAAATTGGCAATGGCGGTGATTTTAGCTCGCACGCCTTCGGGCTTGTAGGGCTTGTATTCCTTGCTTGAAAGCCCCTCCTTTGCAAAGTGGTCACGTAGGGTCAGAACCTCGGCCATGGTAAACCATTTAGCGCCGCCTTCTTTGCCGGATTCCGTCTCGCCTTGGGGCAGGGCAGGGTTGCTTTTGAGCACGCGGCGAAAATGGGCGGGGGCAACGGGGATCAGGTATTTGGTGATCTCCCATGTTGAAAATTTGCGCAGGGTTTTACGGCCATCCGGGGCATGGCCCCGGATGGCGAGATCTTCCCGGCCCTTGGCGCAAAAAGAAGCTGCTTGGGCGAATCGGTGGGTGTTGATAGGGTCGCCTAGCTTGGCAGCGGCTGCCTCTGGATCGAGATTCATATAAGGGGGAGCAGGATGCTCGGGTTTTTTTGCCATGGCCTAGTTCCAGTGATATTAGCTGTTTTTGTGATTATTGGGGTGAGTATCGCACATGCACTGAAAGAAGGGAATAGTCTTAAGGTTTCGCACGCGAAACCACCCCTTGCATAAAAAAATAACACACAAAAACGCAGAAATACGAATTTAAAGGTTGTAATATTTTAGGATATTTAGAATCTTTAATCATATTATTATCGCTTAATAACAAATGGTTAAGTTCGTTTAGGTGCCGGAATACAGGGTGAAGGGTACCAAAATACAGGATGAAAGGGACCTTTTTACGGGGCAAAGGGTGCCAATATGCGGGGGGACAGGTCTCCAGACTCAGGGGAGCGAATTGCGGGTAGTATTGGGCACAAAACAGCAATTTGAGCGTCATATTAAAGCAAAAAGGACCTTCGGATTGGGCAGCGTAGGACTAAAGGCACCTGTTTACGGGAGTCGGGACTAGAGGGTGGGCACCTGATGGAGGCTTGCAATTGGGTTCCTTTTGGGGGATGATCGGAGAAAAGGGCAGGGCGGATGAATGTAGATATTGACCACGGCGCGCTGAGCGGCGCGCTCAGGCGGGATAGTGTTAAGAAAAATGTAGCGGCGATCCATGTCAGCGGCAAGCTTTCGCTTTTGCAGCGTAAACTCTCCAATGTGTTGCTGCTCAATGCCTATGATGAACTGACGACGCGGCAGAGCCATGCGATAGATGCCAAAACCCTGTGCCTGATGATTGGCTATAATTCCAATGACACCCAAACGCTAAAAGCGGCGCTACGCAGCTTGGCGGAGACGGTGGCCGAATGGGATATGCTGGATAAAAACGGTAAGCAGGAATGGGGGGTTTCGAGCCTGCTTTCTTTTGCCAAGCTCTCAAACGGGGTGTGCGAATATGCCTATTCGCCTGCGCTGGCAGAAAAGCTGTTTGACCCCAAAATCTTTGCTCTGATTAATCTTAACATCCAGCGACGCTTTACCAGTGGCCACGGGCTGGCGCTTTATGAAAACTGCTTTCGCTTTGTGCGCACCCGTTCCACCGGCTGGTGGGAGATCGGGCTTTTTCGGCGGCTTATGGGGGTGGCCGACAGCACCTATTACGAGAGCTTCAAGCACCTGAATGCCAAGATTATCAAGCCGGCGGTGGCTGAAGTGAACAAGACCTCGAATATCGAAGTGACGCCGGAGTTTCGAAAGCAGGGGCGGCGGGTGTCGCATATCCGGTTTCTGATCAAGGAAAACCCGCAACTGGCGATGTTTGAAATTGATGACAATGCGGGCACGCGCAGCTCAGAAACCTATCAGCGGCTGGTGAGGCAGGGGGTCTCTGACCGGCTGGCGCGCAGTTGGATCGCTGAGCATGGTGAGGATTATGTGGCCGAAAAGCTGGATTATGTCGCTGAAAAGGATAGGGCGGGCGTGATCAAGGGGAGCGCGGCGCAATACCTGGGTGCGGCCATTCGGGATGACTACTCGGCCCCTAAACCGGTGGAACCGAGCGCAGAGGCGCTGAAGGCAGCCAAAGAGCGGCATCAGGCTGCAGAAGCCAAGGCGCTGGCCCAGGCCGAGAAAGATGCCGCGCTGCGGGCGCAAAAACGGAGCAGGGCGGCGCGGCTGGAGCGGGTATTGGCCCATGTGGCGCGCCGCAGCCCCACACAGCGGGATGCGGATAAGCACTTGTTTGCCGCAACATTGAGCAATGATCTTGATCGGACCGACTTTGCGCGCTTTGGCTGGGAGTCAGCGCTAAACCTTTCGGCAATATTTGCCTTTTGGGAGGGGCTGGAGCCGGATATTTTTAAAGAATTATAACGGTATAGAAGGCTATCGTTCACAAAATATCCAATACCGAGGCTGGACCACGATTTCTGAATGGGTATAATAGATCGGTGGGTAATGTCTTGGTATTACGGGATATTCCTGCCGGTCTATTATATTTTTCCACACGGTTCACTTTAGAATAGCACCAGCTGGTCGGGGTTTTTTCGTTTGCCTTGGCGGCCCTGATCCGAGAAATGGACGATATCACGATATTGCCGGTCTGTGAAGTTGAGAATCTGCACGTCGCCGGACTCGGGCAGGTTTTGCCCGATGGCGCGCACCCGGGCCTTGAAGGCTTCTTTGCCATTCACAAAGCGGGCATAGACGGAAAACTGGCTGCGCTCGTAGCCGTTATCGAGCAGAAAATTGCGGAATTTTGTGGCGGCTTTGCGCTGGGGTTTGGTGTCGGTGGGCAGGTCGAACATTACGAGTATCCACATAAGGCGGTATCTAGACGGATGGGTTATGGCGTTCATTGGCCCAGCCCCTTTAGGGTGAGCGCGTCGGGGGGTGCGGGCAGGGCGAGGGTCAGTTTGCCGGATTCAAAACTGAGCGCCAGCGAGGTGGCCAGCCTGGCGAGGGCGACGCTCACGGGGCTGGTGACACCGCCAAGGGGGAGGTCAAGCGCGATCAGGCGGGCCAGCGCCTGCTTGGCCTCGCCCCATGGCGGCGGGGTTGCTTCGGCGAGGGCCTCGCGGTTTTGCTCCACATTGTCTTCGCTCAGGCGGGCGATTTTCTGGATCAGCCCGCGGTCGGTGGCGGCGATGACGGCGGCGTCTATGGCGTGGTGGCGGTGGTCGTGGCGGTTTTTGGCTTTGGCCATGCTGGTCTCGGCCCCGAAGCGGAAGTTCAGCCCCCAATGGCGGCGCAGCATTTCGGTAAGCCGCCCGGGCACCACCCAGACATGGCCGCCCTCGGTGTAGAGCGCTTCCAGATAGGCCTTGGCAATGCGGGACAGATAGGCGGTGTCATTGAGCGCGCGGCTGGTGAAATCGTTTTCGCCTTCAAAGCGCTGCATGGCGTCGGGGGCAAAGCGCCAGCGCTTGTTCTCCGGCAGGTTCTTCAGGTTGGCCTCGATCTTGGCCCAGCGGTCGGCGTCGCTGCCCCATGCCTCCCACGGGGTCTTGTTGCGCTTTTCGCGGTTGGCTTCTTTCAGGCAGAGGGTGCGGTTGGCAAAGCTGTCATCGAGTGTGCGGGAATAGGGCAGGGCGTTCAAAACCTCACCGGTGCGCTCATTGGAATGGTGCCAGCCGCAGGCTTCCACCGCTTGATTATAGGTCAGCACCTCGGCCTGAAGGTGGGCAAGGATGTTGCGGGTGGCGGTCTCGCCAAGGCGGCTGTAGCCCTCGGGCAGAGGCGCACGCATGGCCTCGCGGGCGTGGTCCGCGTCAAGGCCAAAGCGGGCGCTTAACCAATGGGCGAGGAATTCGGCGCAGTCCTCTCTTTGCACATTGCGGATGCGGCGGACCACGCGGCATTGGTCCCGCTCGCTTAATGTGCTCCAGCGCGGGCCGAAGCAATCGGGGTGGGACAGGTTGGCGCGCACACTTTAGACAGGTAAAGTCTGACTCTTCGCGCTTAACGTGTCAGCGGGCTTGACACTATAGATGTTTGGCTTATGCTTTCCCTATTCAGAAATCGTGGTCGAGCCGTTAACAAGTAGCTTAGACTGCACCACATTGAAGCGCGTCCCACGGGGCGCGTTTTCCTTTTGTGTGGAGGTGGGCTGGATCGGGGCCTGTCTTGAGGTTCGCGATACGTGTGGATTTACATCCTGCCCGCGGCACGCCTGGGCCGTTTCCATGATTTCGCCACGCCCTGGTGGTGGCCAATGTTGCGCAACATTGAAAAATGCCTTGCAAAGCTGGCAAAACACTGACAATTTTTCTGCATTCAATAAACGCGCCGCCACATATGCGGCCGACAACGGGAGATACCACAATGAAGATGACTCATGCTGCGGCTTTTGCCGCCGGGCTGGCTGTCGCCACGCCTGCCATGGCCCAAACCACATGGGATATGCCAACCCCTTATGGCGACAGCACATTCCACACGGTCAATATCATGCAATTCGCCGATGACGTCGCGGCGGCCACCAATGGTGACCTGACCATCACCGTGCATTCGGCCGGCTCGCTCTTCCCCCATGCGGAAATCAAAAACGCCATTCGCTCGCGCCAGGTGCCGCTGGGCGAGTTTTTCCTCTCACGGCTTTCCAACGAGGACCTCGCCTTTGGCATTGACAGCCAGCCCTTCCTTGCCACCAGCTATGAGGACGCCGAAAGGCTCTGGGCCGCGCAGCGCCCGGTGATTGATGCGCTCTTGGCCAAGCAGGGGCTGAAGGTGCTGTTTGCAGTGCCGTGGCCCGCACAGGGGCTTTACACCAAAGGCGAAATCAAGACCGTGGACGACCTGTCCGGCCTGCGTTTCCGCGCCTATAATGCCGCGCTGGAAGAGTTTGCCACCTTGGCAGGGGCTGCGCCGGTGCAGGTGGAAGCGCCGGATATTCCACAGGCTTTTTCCACCGGACAGGTGGAAGCCATGATCACATCGCCCTCGACCGGGGCCAATTCCAAGGCGTGGGATTTTGTGACCCATTACACCCAGATAGATGCCTGGCTGCCCAAAAATATCGTCGTGGTCAACCAGCGTTCGTTTGACGGGCTATCGGCGGAAGATCAGGCGGCGGTGCTGGAAGCGGCGGCAGCGGCCGAAAAGCGGGGCTGGGAGATGTCCAAAGCCGAAGCGGCGACCAAAACCCAGATCATGGCCGATAACGGCATGATTATCGTCAGCCCGTCGCCGGAACTGGTGGCCGGTTTGCAGGCCATTGGCGCGCAAATGCTGGAGAACTGGAAGGCCAATGCCTCGCCGGAAGCGCTCTCCATCCTGGACGCCTATAACAACAACTAGGCCCATGGCCCGCGCTGCCAACGGGTGGCGCGGGCTTTTTATGCGAGGCTGACCATGCGCCGGATACTCGACACACTTTATAAGCTTGCAGGGGCCATGGCGGCCCTTTCGATTCTGGGCATCTGCCTTGTGGTCTCGGCGCAGGTGATGCTGAATATTCTGGCGCGCATCGGCGGGCCGGGCTGGTCTTACACCCTGCCATCCTATGCGGATTTCTCGGGGTTCTTTCTGGCCACGGCCACCTTTATGGCGCTGGCCTATACCCTGCGGGCGGGCGGGCATATCAGGGTGAACCTGCTGGTCGGCGCCTTGCCCAAGGGGGCGCGCTGGGGGCTGGAGCTGGTCACGCTGGCGCTGGGGGCGGGTATGGCGGGCTATGCCACCTATTACACCGCGTCGCTGCTGGGGGAAAGCTATCGCTACGGCGATATGTCCACCGGCATTATCGCCATTCCCATATGGATTCCACAGCTTTCCATGGTGGCGGGGCTGGGGCTGCTGACGGTGGCTTTTGTCGATACGCTGATCGAGGCGCTGCTGGCCCGCGCGCCGGTTCTGGTGGACGAGGGGGCGGAATAGCATGTCTGACCCGATGATCTTTTCCATCCTTTTAGGGGTCTTGCTGATCCTGCTGGCGGCAGGCGTTTGGGTGGCGATGGCGCTGCTGATCATGGCCTTTGTCGCCATTGTCGCCTTTTCCCATGCGCCCGTAGGGCTGGTGCTGGCCACCACACTGTGGGGGCATAGCCATAGCTGGCCGCTGGCGGCGCTGCCGCTGTTTATCCTGATGGGCGAGATCCTGCTGCGCTCGCGGCTCTCTGAAGATATGTTCAGCGGCCTGGCCCCGTGGCTCGGGCGGCTGCCCGGGCGGCTGTTGCACGTGAACATTCTGGGCTGCGCGATTTTCGCGGCGGTGTCGGGCTCTTCGGCGGCAACGGCGGCGACGATCGGCCGGATGTCGGTGCCGGAACTGAAGCGGCGGGGCTATCCGGAAAAGCTTGTTCTGGGCACGCTGGCAGGCTCGGCGACGCTGGGGCTGCTCATCCCGCCCTCGATCATCCTGATCGTTTACGGGGTGGCTACCGAGCAATCCATTGCGCGGCTGTTTGTGGCGGGGATATTGCCGGGGCTGATGCTGGTGGTGCTGTTTGGCGGCTATGTGGCCTTTGTGGCGTGGCGGCATCCGGCGGATATTCCCGATGATGGCACCCGCTACAGCTTTACCGAAAAGCTGCGGGCCTCGCGGCGGCTGATTCCGGTGCTGTTGCTGATCGGCGGGGTGATCGGCTCTATCTATACCGGCGTGGCCTCGCCCACCGATGCGGCGGCGCTCGGGGTGCTGCTCTCTGCCATTCTGGCGGCGCTGTCGGGGAGCTTTGGCAGAAAGGCCTTTATGGAGGCGCTGATGTCGGCCACCAAAACCTCGGCAATGATCGCCTTTATCCTGCTGGGCGCGGCGTTTCTCTCTATCGCCATGGGCTTTACCGGCATTCCGCGCAACTTGGCGGCCTGGATCGCGACGCTCCAGCTTTCCCCCTATGCGCTGCTGGCGGCGCTGACGCTGTTTTTCGTGATTCTGGGCTGCTTTCTGGACGGTATTTCGGTGGTGGTGCTGACCACCTCCATCATCCTGCCGATGGTCGAGGCGGCGGGGATAGACCCGCTTTGGTTTGGCATCTATCTGGTGCTGGTGGTGGAAATGAGCCAGATCACCCCGCCGGTGGGCTTTAACCTGTTTGTGATCCAGGGGCTCACCGGGGTGAACATCCTGCGGGTGGCCATGGCGGCGCTGCCGTTCTTCTTCCTGCTGCTGCTTGGCGCGCTGATTATTACCCTGTTTCCGGCCATTGTGACCACCTTGCCAAACGCCATGGGGAACTGACCAAGCGGCGGGGGCGGGCCGAGTGGCCTCGTCTTTACAGGAATCAAGGACCCTGTCAGAACCTTTCGGCTTCTATCTGCAGGTAGAGGAAAGCCACCACCCGCCCCAGCGCCGTAAAGTCATACCATTGCCGGAAACGGACAAGGTCATCCCGCAACCGGGGAACCATCTCGAAGTCTGTCAAACCGGCATCGTAATAGCGCCCGACGCTGTCATAAAGCGCTTGCAGAAAGGCCGCTGCACGTCGCGGCAGGGCCTTGCCGCCGGTTGTTCCCCGCCCGGGCACGTAATGATTTGCCTGCATTTCGATAACCGCGCCGATGGCGCGGATCTGACCGGCAAAATCGGCATCTTCGGGCACCCCCTGCGAGGGCAGTTCCGGCTCCACCACCAGCCCGCCCAGAAACAGCACCCCTTCGGCGGGCACCTCCACCAGCAGGTCGTTGTCGGTATGGGCGTGCTCCAGCGGGTGCAGCCGAAGTTGCACTTCCCCGACGGTCAGGGTGGCCTCTCCACCCAGCGGGGTGTCCGGTCCGACGACATCGGGCGGCGCATCCGGGTCGAGGGTTGCGGCCCAGGCGCGGGCTTCGCCAGCGGCCAGACGTGCGATCATGCGGCTATGGGCGATAATCGGCACCCCCGGAAAACGCGCCCGCACAGCGGCGTTCCCCAACCAGTAGGGGCCGTGAATATGGGTGTTGATCACCGCGACCACCGGTTCTCCGGTTACATCCGCCAGCCGATCGAGCACCAGCCGCGTGATCTCGTCGGACCCGCCCGGGTCGATCAGCACCACACCGGCTCCGGTCACCACCGCCCCGATATTGGTGGCCGGATGGGCCGCCGCCCGCGGGCAGGTTGCGGCATTGCTGCCGTGCAGCACCCAGACATGGGCCGAGACGGGCTCAAACGGGCATTGGGGGGTGGCCGCGGCGGCCAGGGGCAGGCCAAAACCCGCGAGCGCCAGAACGAGACGACTTCTCCACATGGTTTACCCCTCGAACTGCACCGGGGCCTGCGGCGCCCGATTGACCACCAGCTTGAGCACATCCGGGCGCGCGTAATGCCCGGCGACGTCAAACTTGCGCCGCGCCGCGCGCACCGCGCTGATGTCGAGCGTAGCGCTCAACACGCCCTTTTCCCGCCGCATCGGCCCGGCCAGAACCCCGCCGAAGGGCTTATAGATCACCGCATCCCCGGGGTTGATCCACTCCGCCGCATCGGGAAAGAGCCGGTCGCGAAACGGCACATCCGGCGGGATGTCGGCGGCCTCCATCGCCGTGGCGCAGCCGATCACCCAGCAGCCGCTTTCCCGGGCGATATGCTGCATGGTGGCCAGCCAAGTTTCGCCGCTGTCCCAGGTGGGGGCAACATAAATGTCGATATTCTGGGCATAGAGGGCAAACCGCGCCAGGGGCATGTAATTTTCCCAGCAGATCAGCGCGCCGATCCGGCCGACAGCGGTGTCCACCACCCTGAGCCCCGTGCCGTCGCCAAAGCCCCAGACCATGCGTTCGGGGTTGGTGGGCATCAGCTTGCGATGGGTGTTGGCGATCCGCCCGTCGGCGTCGATAATGGCGCAACTGTTGAAAAGCGTGCTCGCCGTCCGGGTGCTGTCCACCTCCTGATAACCCATGACCACCACCACCCCATGCGCCCGCGCTGCCTCCTGCACGGGGGCCAGCCCACCTTTGCCACGGTCCACCGCATTGGCCAGCAGGCGGGCATAAAGCGCATCGGTCTTGCCCATATCCGCCCCGGGGGACAGTCGCCAGACAAAGGTCGGATACCCGGGCAGCCAGGCTTCGGGGAACACCACCAGCCCATGGCCGTCTGCGGCGGCACGGGCGATCAGCTCCACCGCCCGCTCCAGGGATTTCTCCAGGTCGAGATAGACCGGCGGTTCCTGTATTACAGCGGTTTTGATCATGTCTTTGCCCTCCTGCCAGGGCGGGACGGGGCCACTCGCCCCGCCGCCGCCGCGTTACTTTGTTCCGCAGGCCACCAGCATTTCGCACGGGCCCTCAAATTTGCCGTCGGTTTCAAATGCCGCCAGCGCCTCTTCGATTTCCGCCCAGGCATCATCCTGCTCGGGTTCGGATAACCCCGCCAGCATCTGGTGCAGGGCGCCGAAGGATTCCTGCTCGAACCGCAGGCATTCGGCGGCGGAGGTCAGGCGCACCGGTGCCGCCACCCGTTCCACCTGCACATCGCTGAAACCGGCCTCTTCCAAACGGGCCACCAGCACATCCGGGTCGCCAAGGCTGAACGGGCCGGGCTGGCCGGGTTGGGGCGGGGGCAGGGCGGCGCGCCGCCGGATAATGCCCACCGGCACCGAGAAGAACCCGTTGGCCTCGGCGCTGGCATAGGTGATGGCCCCCACCTTTCCGCCCGGGCGCAGCTGGTCCCGCATACCCGACAGCGCCTTGAGCTGATCGGGGAAATAGATCAGCCCCACGCGGGAAATGACCGCATCGAAAGGGTCCGCCTCGATCTGAGCCAGGGCCTCACCATCCTTCACCAGGGTTTCCACATGGGACAGGCCCGCAAGACGGGCGTTTTCCGCCGCATGTTTGAGAATTTCGGGCGACAGGTCCGTGGCCAGCACATATCCGGTTGGCCCGACCCGTTTTGCCGCAACCAGGGTTTGCTCGCCCGCACCGGCGGCCACGTCCAGAACCCGGCTGCCGGTGGTGACGCCGGTCATGTCCAGCATCCGCTCGGTGACCGGGCCCAGCCAGCGCGACAGCAGGCCGGACCAGCGGTCCCACGCGGCCGCGGCCTCATCCCATTGCGCGCGGGTTGTGCGCTTGAACGCTTCGGCATCAAAAGGTTTTGTATGCGTGTTCATGGTGATCCTCCCGTTGAGATTGTTGTTGAAAAATACATAACAGAGGGCCAAACTTGCGGGTATTCGGCAAAATTGCGGAATGGATGTGCAAAAATGCACAGTTACCGGGAGAGGCCCCATGCATTGGGATGATCTGAGAATTTTTCTGGCCATAGCCCGCACGGGCTCGATCAGCGGCGCGGCGCGGCGCTTGTCGGTGCAGCATTCCACCGTATCGCGGCGCCTGCGTGCGATGGAGGAAAATCTCGGCACGACCCTGATCGAGCGGCGCAAATCCGGCTATGACCTCACCGAAGCGGGGGAGGAACTGCACCTGGTTGCCCGCAAGATAGAGGCCGAAATTCTCGGGTTTGAAGGCGTGCGCAGCGATCTGGACAACAGCGCGGCGGGCGAATTGCGGGTGACGGCCATCAACAACATGGCATCTTCGGTGCTGATGCCCATCTTTGCCCGGTTCAGCCGGGCCCAGCCGCGTATCGAGCTGCACATTCAGGTGTCCAACAGGTTTGCCCGGCTCTCGGAGCGCGATGCGGATATCGCCATCCGCCTGACCAACACCCCGCTGGATACCCTGATCGGCACGCGGCTGGTCACGGTGGCCTCGGCGGTTTACGGCGCGCGTGGCTATGTTGAGGATATACGCGCGGGCAGGGTGGCGGAAACATGGCTGGGGGTGGAATGCTGCGGTTTTCACATGGACTGGACCAAAGCCGCCTGCCCCGATCAGGCCCATACGGTTTATGTGGACGATACATTGCTGACCCTCGCCGCCCTGAAGGCCGGTCTCGGGCTGGCCTATCTGCCGTGTTTCATGGGCGATGGCACGCCGGAGCTGGTGCGTTATCGCCAGCCGGATCCACACCACGATTTGGGCTTATGGCTGCTCTATCACCGCGATTTACGCCGGATCAAACGGGTGAGGTTATTCCGCGAACATATGCAGCGGGAAATCGCTGCGATAGCGCATCTGTTTGAGGGCAGAATAACCTAAGGAAGCTCTGAATAAAGCGGGACCACATGTTTTCGCTAAATCCGGACTATGTTTCGCAGGACTACGCCTCACCCAAACACACGTATAGAAGGTATCAATGTTCAAAACATAGCCTGGAATGCTCTGCTTAGAAGTGTCTATTATCCTAGGAGAATAGACACCTTATGGCAATAATACATGTTTATTAACAATGTATTATGATATGGTTTAACGTTAAACTTAATATATTTTACCAAAATTTAAAAAACAATCTATGATTGTTTTAGAAAATTTAAAAAAAGGAGCGAAGCTCGACAGGAGCCAATTTCTGCGCATCACATTAGCCGCGCGAAGCCCCATTGTTCAGCGCTTCCCTAAATATAAGGCGTCATCCCGGCAAGTGCCAAGGAAACCGAAACCCTGACGGCAAAACGCGCTTCGCCCCGGTCGGCTCCGGTTTTGCCCGAGCGTATTAACCTGCGGGCCGACGTGAAAAAAGTGTGAAAAACCAAGTAACGCGCAGGAAATGGCTACCGGTTTACTTTGTCTTGACGTAGCGTGAACTTGCGATGACGAATAAACTACATATATCGCTGGATCTTTTCGGAGGGTTTCGTTGCCGGAAAATTGATGGCACGGTTATCAATATCCGAAGCGCCAAACAGCGGGCGTTGCTGGCCATGCTCGCTGTGGCGGCAAAAGGCGTGCATTCCAGAAGCTGGTTGCAGGAACATCTTTGGGAGCGGTCAGGAGAGGTGCACGGGCGCGCGAGCCTGCGACGCGCCCTGGCCGACCTGCGCAAAATTTTTGGCTGCAACTTTGAAGAAATCTTCGAGATTTCCAACACCGAAATTCGGCTGCGGCATGGCCGGTTAAGGCTGGAAGGCGGGCGGCAGGCGGGGGTGTTTCTGGAGGGGATCCGGATACGGGAGCCGAAGTTCAATCTGTGGCTGGCCCAGCAACGCCAGCAGAGCCGAAGTTGTGTCACGCCCGGTGCGGACGAACGTCTGGATCTGGCCCCAAGTGTGGCGATTTTGCCGATAAGCTCGGTGCATGGCACACCGGAGGAATCCCATTTTGGGGATCTGGTGGCCGCAGAAATCTCGCGCTGCCTGTCGCGCTCGCGGTTGGTGGATGTTATCTCGCACCTGTCCAGCCGCCGATTGCAAAACCCGAAACTGGACATTTCAACCATAAAAACGGGCCTCGGGGTCACCTATGTGTTGACGGGGAACATGCGAGTGAACGGGGCGCGCTATCGGCTGGACGCGGATTTTCTCGCGGTGGAGAGCGGCCGCATATTGTGGACCCGAAGTTTTGAGGGCCGAATAGCCGATATTCTGAACGGGCGGGGCGCGGCCATATCGCTTATTGCCCGTGAATGCGGGCGGGAAATGCTGCGTGCCGCCGTGGAGCTTGCAGAATCCCGCCCGCTGCCACTGGTGGAAAGCCATGCGCTTTTTATGTCGGCGATCAACAATATGCACAGGCATGATGCCCGCAGTTTTGATCTGGCAAAACAGCAGCTTGAAGAGCTGGTTTCGCGCCTGCCGCAGCACGCGGTTTTGCGCGCCTGGCAGGCAAAATGGCATATTCTATCCATCTCGCAGGGGCGCAGTGCGAATATTTCGCAAACCAGCGCATGGGCCAAAGATTGCACCATGCGTGCCCTTGATCTTGACCCGCAATGCCCGACCTCGCTCACGATAGACGGCATGGTGCAGGGGGACCGGCGGCGCGATACCAGCACCGCCCTTTCGCGCTTTGAACAGGCCACCGAAATAGACCCGAACCACGCCCTCGCCTGGCTGATGTTTTCGCGCCTGCACTCCTTTAGCGGCAACGGGGCCGAGGCAGTGAAATGTGCCGACCGGGCGCGCAAGCTGTCTCCACTGGATCCCTACGGCTATTTTTATGATATTATGGCTTCCATTGCCCACCTGATGGACGGGAACTACAAGCCCGCCATAAAACTGGCCAAAAGCTCAATTGCCGCCAACGGGCTGCACACGTCTTCCTATCGGACGCTGGCGATAGCGCTGATGCTCAATGGCGAAGCGGCGGCGGCGCGGGAGGTTGTCAAGACGCTGCTCAGACTGGAACCAACGCTCACGATAAAATCTTATCTTTCCAGCCACCCGGCCGGTAAACTTCCCACGGGTAAACTTTGGGCCAAAGCCCTGCTTGAAGCGGGCGTTCCATCTTAACCAGCCATTTAACAGGAGCCAGAAAATGACCATTCTTACCGCCGCCACCGCCGCCACCGCCGCCACGGCTGCAACAGCTGCCACGGCGGCCACCGCCGCAAGCGGGGTTCAGCAAACCGCTGGGCTTTATGATGGCACAACAACCCTTGGCCTGATGGCGGCCCGTGACGGGATTGTGGGGCCTTGGGTTTACGATCATTTTAAGCCGGACGCCTGGCCGCAAGACAGCGCCGCCACCCTTGGGCAATGGTCGCAAATGGTACGGGCCGAAACCGTTATTGGCGAGGTGATGGCGCGGCTTCAGCTTCATAGCGATGGGGATGTGCTGTCGATATACCACATTCAGGCCGGAACGGTTGGACAGTTGACGACTTGCCATAGCTACCGGATGATGACTTTCACCCGCCCGACCCCTGCCGATTTTACCGCGCAAATGCCGCAAATGCGCTCCTATGCCGATTTACGGGTGGATCGGACGGCAGAAATTCTTACGCAAGCGGGGAATTTGCTGCCGTATTTCTCGGCCATTTGCGCCATGTCACCGGGGAAAATGCGCTATACGCACGAGCTTTTGAACATTGTGGAAACCATTGCCACGCGGCTGGTTTTACAGGTCAAGCACAGCCTCGCCTGCAAACGCCCGGAAACCTATTCACCGCAGGTTCAGCCGATTATTCCCACCCCCGCCCATGGCACCTTGCCAAGCGGCCACGCTACCGAAGCACATGTTATGGCCTTGGTGCTGGCCAAAGTCATTCGGGATGGGTCCAAAAAGGTGGCACCCGAAACCACGGCTATGCTTCTGCATCAAGCGGCCCGCATTGCGGTGAACCGCACCATTGCCGGCGTGCATTTTCCGGTTGATTCCCTTGCGGGCACAGCCCTTGGCGTGCATCTGGCAAAATATTTTTTCAAGCTGGTTTCCGGCGACACCTCGATTGATGAACTCGCGTTTAGCGGTAAGGGATGCGGTGGCACCGATTACAACCCGCAAAACCTGTTGCCCGCTGATAACGAAGACCCGAGCGCCGCCGAGGCGCAAAACCTGCATCGGGTTGAATATACCCGTAGCCATGTTCTTCCGACAGATGACGCCTTGCAAAGCGCGCGCTTCAAGTGGCTTTGGGATGAAGCCGTGAAAGAGTGGGCTTGAGGATGGGCGGGGCGGTTAAATGGGTTAAAGACTGCACCATGGGCACGTTTCTGGATGCCGATGGCCAAAAGGGTGTTGTTTATGACGAATACGCGATTTGGATGCTGAAATGGGGGATTGATTTTTTGCCCTCGGCGCAAATCAATTCGGCGAGAAACTCTGATGAGGATTTTTTGTTTTTTCTACAAAGCAAGACCCTGACCTCGGTTTTGCCGCCGATTACCAGTGCGGTAAATATTCAAATCCCGCCAATCGTTTTTAAGGCGCTCGATAATGACTTCCCGCCGCCAGAGACCTTTAGCATGATTGCGCCGCTGCCCATTCGCAAAGAAGCAGTGGCGGATGCCACCAAGGTTTCTTTGGACGGGGCACATGAACCAGCGGACAGCGGCCTTAACAAAGAAAAGCTGGTGATTGTTGGCATTATTGATGACGGGGTCAATGTGTTTAACCGCCGTTTCACCCCCAATGGTCGCCCCAGCCGCATTGAATATGCCTGGGTGCAGGATGCGCCCGCCAAGCAAGCGGGGCCCACAGTTTTTTTTGGTGCAGAGCTGACCAGCCAAGATATTACCGACATGCTTTTGCACAGCGGCCTAACAGAAACCGAGATGATGGTGGCACAGGGGCTGACCCCGGGCGCGCGGGGGCCCTATATGCCCACTACGCTAAACCGGCCCTATAGCCACGGCACCTCGATTGCCGATCTGGCTGCGGGGCAGGACCCGGCCCTGAACAAGGACGGAGAGGTCAACACACGGTTGATCACGGTGCAGCTTCCCGCCCTTTCGGTCAGCGATACATCGGGGGCCTCGCTGATTTCGGCTGCGCAAGCGGGGGCGATTTATATTTTTGAGCGGGCGCTTAGAATGAGCCTATATTATGAAGTGCCGATTCCGGTGGTGCTGAACTTCAGCTTTGGTATTTCGGGGGGGGCGCGCACGGGGCAGCATTTTCTGGAGCGGGCATTCAGGGCGCTGGGGGAGAAATACCGGCAGGATGTGGTAACCGCGTTGAACTCCGAAACACCCCCTGTGGTGCGGGTAATCGCGGCGGGGAATGAAAACCTGATGCGCCTTCATGCCAATAACAATGTTGGCGGCGATACATTCAGGCTTCCGGTGCGGGTTCTGCCGGATGACCATACCAGCAGCTTTCTGGAGGTTTGGCTGCCGCAAAGCACCAGAAGTGTGAAGATAAAGATCACGACGCCGGACGGGCAGGTGTTTGATGTGCCGGAAATCAGCATTAAACCCAGCACCCGCCACGCGGCCTATATACTCTCGGAAGGGGGCCAGCAAAAAGACCCGGTGGCACGGGTTTCACTGGATGAACCTTTGCACGAATTGCCACGTGAGTTTCAAGATGACAACCCGCTTTACTGGCGTGTGCTGCTTGCCATTGCCCCCACCGCATCCAACAGCACCCGCCGCCGTCTGGCCCCCGCCGGCCTGTGGCACATGGAGGTGACGCCGGATGCAAACGGGCAGGCCATGCAGGCATGGATACAAAAGGATCAGCCCGTTTCTGGGATGAACCCCTTGGGCCGCCAGCCCTATTTTGACGATGACCATCTGGGGCCGGGTAGCTATGAGGCCACCGCCTTTGACGCCCTCGGAGATGTGGCCGTGGATGACCCCGTCCCCCGCCGCAGCGTGATCGCGCGCAATGGCAGCCTTTCCGGAATTGCCAGCAATGACACGGTCAACAAAGTGGATGTGAACACCAAAGAAGACACGGTCAGCGTGGGGGCGATGCGCTGGGACACGCATTTTGCTGCGCCTTATTCAAGCGCCGCGCCAGATGGGGCCATGGAACAAGCGCCGCATGTGATGTCGGTCGCGGAAAACTCGCGCGTGCTCCCGAACCTGAAAACCACCGGCACGCTCAGTGATACCGCCGGATTTATAAGCGGCACCAGCGCAGCGGCGGCGGTGGTATCGGGGTTTCTGGCGGGGCAGTTGTCAGCCTTAGGCCGCGATGACTATGGCCGCTTCAACCCGCATTGCCTGATCCCTCGGCACGGCACCGGACCCAAACGCCCCAACGGTCCGGAAATAGCCACCGAAAACAAGGTGCGAATTGCGCGGCTCAAGAAGGACGGGGTCCTTCTGGAAATGCCAAGCGCGCTGAGCGCTTATGTAAGCCGGGATTGCGCCCGAAAATAGTGCTTTTCTCACATTTTACTCACACCGTGCAGCGCGCTTTTTCCCCTAAAATCAAGTGTCCCTACCTGTGGGGCGGTTGATTTTAGGGGAAATTGCCATGTTAACGAAATCCAGATTGATCGGCGGCTTGCTGGCCACAACCATGTTTGCGGGCGGGTGCACAGCCCCCACCTATGAAGGGCTGAAAGCCGTGCGCGACGGCGGCTATGCGCTGACCGCCACGGCCCGATATATGGATGCCTGCCCGACAGACACACCGGAAGGTATTCACGGGATTGAAGCCCAAGGCGACACCGAACGCGCGACAGCCGGCCTTCGCGGGTTTGCAACGGATTTCGCGCTGAATTTGATCGGCAGCAGCCTTGACGCTGCCATAAAAGGGCGCAATGGCGCATTTGTTGCCACCGGCGTAATGGGTGCGCCTGAAAAGGTGGTGGGCGGCGCGCATACCTCGAATTGCCTTGTGATTTATCGCGGTGTTCGGGGTGATGTAAGGGACAACCGGATCGGCACCGGATTGCCGCGCAATCTGCTCGCGGCCCTTGGCCTTGCAGAACAACCCGGCTTTTATCTCGAACTGAGGGAAACACACCCGGGGAACAACCGGATTCTGTCGGTGAACCATTTGCAATATGCAGAGACATCGGCAAATGCGCGCGGGTCGGGCATGAAAAGCGTTTCGGTTGTTATCGGCTTGGCCGCGGCGTCGATTGTCGCCAAAGATGTGGCAACCGCGCAGGAAGTGTATCGGTTGAATTTGGGCCGGCTGCGCATTGGCCATATTTATGGAACAGAGCTCGGCGTTTCCGCCACCAGCGGCGCAGCCGAAGCGGGTGTTCATAACATTGTCGTGCAGGTCACGGAAGCGGATCAGCCTAGCCTCGCCCTACAGGCGCTTTTGGATGCGTTCAAGTCCAACCGGACCAATATTGCCAACGCGATTCAAAACTAAAGGAGAAAATTATGACTTATGTAATTGATGCGTCACAAAATATCGGCGGGCACGCCGAAGAGTTATTCCATGCCGGAATTCGGGTGATTATCAGGTATTATAGCCACAGCAACTCATCCAAAAGGCTGGATAAAGCAGAAGCCAAAGCGCTTACGGGCGCGGGGCTTTTGCTAGCGGTGGTTTTTGAGCAAAATGGTGGAGACAAGGGGAAAATCTCGGATTTTTCAGCCACCAACGCCAAGCGGGATGGTAAGCGCGCGCTGGACTTAGCAAAGAAGCTTGGCCAACCCCACGGGAGCGCGATCTATTTTGCGGTCGATTGGGATTACTACAGAAGCAAGGATCTGAAGGTTATCGAGGCGTATTTCTCGGCCATAAGCGCGGCCCTGTCGGGCAAGTATCGGGTGGGGGTTTATGGCTCGGGAACCGTTGGGCAGCATATGCTCGATACGGGGGTGGCAGGGCTGGTTTGGTTAGCGCAATCCACGGGGTGGAGTGGCTACAAAACCATGCTCAAAAGCGGAAACTGGAACATTCAACAGCAGCGTTCGCGCCGTTTCCCCAAGCTTGGCTTTGAGTATGACGCCGACACGGTGAACCCGGCTTCCAATGATTTCGGTCAGTTCTCGCTTGCACAGGCAGAGATCGAAGCCTTTCCACCGCCCATGGCTATGCTTTCGGTTTCCGCCAGAAACGGGCTTAATTTGCGACGGGGGCCGGGGGAGGATTATTCCGTTGTCACGACCCTGCCTTATGGCACCTTGGTGCACGGGCAGAGCGCCCATCCCCCTTGGGTAAAGGTGGACATTGAGGGCGACGGCAAAGCCGATGGTTTTATGCATGAGAGCTTTTTGGAGGCGGTCACCGGTGGCTTTCGGCTGCGGGCCCCAAGCGGGGCGAGCCCTTATGAGATTGCAAGGGCAGAACTGGCGCATGGCGTTAAAGAGGCCCCCGGGGCGGCCAACAACCCGCGCATCATTCTGTATCACGGGTCAACCACGCTCAAGGCCACAGAGGACTCGGTGCCCTGGTGCTCGTCTTTCGTGAATTACTGTGTGGAGGCCTCGGGCCAACGGGGCACAAGAAGCGCGTCGGCGATGTCTTGGCATGATAATGATTGGGGCGAGGATGTGACAGACGCGCCGCAGGCGGGTGATATTGTGGTTTGGAAACGCAAATACAAAGGGAAAGACGGCAAATGGAATACCGGCGGCCATGTCGGGTTTTTTGTTAAAGACCTTGGCGACCGGATTGCGGTGCTGGGCGGCAATCAGGGGGACGCTGTCTCTATCACCTCTTACCCAAAAAAGAGCGACCGTTATACGCTGCTTTCCATCCGGCGAGGTGCGATTTAAGGGGTAAAGCAAAGCTTTCTCGCGAAGCGGTGGCGGGGCTGACGGTCACGGTTGTTTCGGTCCTGATCATTGCGGCGGTGGTGCTGACGCTGTTCATGGAAATGCGCATAATCGAGCATAAATATACCAAGCCCGCGTTTCAGGAAACGCTGGCGGTGCTCTGCCCGGAACAATGTGAGGAAAACCAGATCAGGCTGGCCATGGAGCAAGATGCACAGGTTTTGCGCACCGAACGGGTGCGCACCACGATGATGTCCCGGCTGATGACCTTTATGCTGGCAGAGATGGATGGGTAGCCACGCCGAGGCCCAGAACGCTGAAATCCGGGATGCCTATCGTGAAATTTACGTTATGTGCGTGCAGGCGGCGCCGCAAAACGATACCCCCAAATGCAAGGGGTTGCGCAACGGGCTGGCCTATTGCCGACTGTTTGATGCCTGAATTTTGGACGAAATGAAACGGAAAATTAATTTAGCGAATACCATTCTTGCAGGGTTAAATGGCTTTGTCCCGGGCGACAATACGGCGCTCGTGCTGCCGTCTGGCGAGATAGGTTTGCGATGAACCGGCTTCAGCCGCTCCGAAGCCCCGAGGGTTGACCCAAGGGCAGGTTTTGCCCTAGCCTTGGCGGGTGCAAAAGCGGGGTTTTGAGGGTGAACAAGGATTTCGGGGGACATTTTGAACTCAGGGCAGCCAATATTCTGATTGATCTGGTGGGGGCGTTCCAAAATGCCGCAGATGATGCCGCGCGCTGGGAGGTGGCCAACAGGGCGGCGGCTTCTATCGGGGCCAAGGCGCTGTTGATCGGCGGTTTTCGGGAAAACGAACTGCTGCCCGCATGGGCCCGGGCGAATATAGATGAAGATTGGGGCACCTATTACCACGAAAACGGCTTTTGTGATGTCGACCTTGTGTTGCTGAACCGTAAGAACGGGCGGCTGTCGGCTTCCCATCGGGCGGGGTCCACGGCTGCCGGGCAAGGGGTGAACCCTAAATCGGTTGAATGGTGCCACGGGCTGCGGGATGCGGGCTATGGCGGGCATATCATGCGCAGCTTTGACGGCTCACCGGGGCTTTCGCAAACGCTGGTCTCGTTTATGCCCGCCTGCGAGGATAGCGAGGATGCTTTCCGGATGAATACGGCGCTGGTTACCGGCATTGCGGCGCTGGTCGCGGCCTATATCGGCCCCCCCACCATTGATGGGGATGCCGGGCATATGATTTGCGGCTATCAGGAACTTTCAACCCGGGAGCGGGAAGTTGTTTCCCTGCTGGCCGAGGGCCTGAACACCGCACGCATTGCCGAAAAGCTCGGCATTGCCGAGGTGACGGTGCAAAAGCATTTCAAGGGCGCGCGGATAAAGATGGGGGCCACCAACCGCGCGCAAACCCTCGCCTTAGCCATGGTGCGCAACCAGATTTACCTTTAGGGTTCGCGGCCCTTTCCCCCGTAAAAACCAACCCTTTCCCCGCCGGAGGTATCACTTTTGATACCTTGAAAAGGGCCGTGCATTCCGGTCTGCTGATATTTTAAGAAAATTGGCCCGATCTCCGGTGAACGGATATTGGTTTTGAGGGGATTGTAACGAGTGACTTTTTATACCATCGGGCCGCGTTTCCGGCTTCGCCTTCTCTGCCCATTCAATTCAAGCCTCGCCCTGCGCCTGCGGCGCTGGCGCCGGAAAATGGTGTTCGGTTTTCTGTTATCCACCACCGCTGCGCTGTCCCTTTCCGGCCCGGCCTTTGCACAGGCGACCATCAACGGCACCGTTGAAATTGTCGACGGAACCCTGCCCGATAGCGGCACTCAGCCTTCACCCTGGGTTGTCAGCGGCATTTTGCTGGTGAAAGGCGCGGGAGGCGAGCTGCGGATTATTGAAGCGGGGAGCGTCAGCAGCGGGCTCGGGGTGGTTAACAGCACCGCCGCGCCCTATGCCTTAGCGACGATCACCGGTGCGGGCTCTGCCTGGACAATGTCCGGCAAGCTGTATGTCGGAGATACGAGCACAGGCTTATTAACCGCCGAAAACGGTGGCAAGGTTACCTCCAAAGGCGGCAATATCGGCATAAACGCCGCCGCGGTTGGCACAATCACGGTGACGGGGGCCGGGTCCAGATGGGTGAACACGGGCACATTAATTGCGGGTAATTACGGCGATGCCACGCTGGATGTCCAGGCGGGGGGTGTTGTCAACAATGGCGTTGCATATTTAGGCAATTATGCCGGGTCTACCGGCGGCGCAACAGTAGACGGGGCGGGCTCGACCTGGGCCAGTTCGGCAGAGATGTATCTGGGTTATTCTGGGAGTGCCAGCCTGCAGGTCGCCAATGGTGGCGCGGTAACCGGCAAAGCCGGATATGTCGGATTTGAAACCGGTTCGACGGGTACGGTTACGGTGTCGGGGGCGGGCTCGACATGGGCCAGCACCGCAGAGCTAGACATCGGACGCGGCGGTGATGGCACGATGACGGTCTCGGCGGGCGGGGCTGTCAGCAATGTGGCTGGATATATTGGCTATTATGCCGCGTCCAGCAGTGCGGTTACGGTTACGGGCGCGGGCTCAAATTGGGCCAATTCCAGCAACTTGGCGGTTGGCTATCGGGGCACCGGCTCGCTGGATATTCTGGCGGGCGGGGTGGTCAGTAACGTGAACGGAAATCTGGGGCGGCTTGCGGGGGCGGTGGGCACGGCCACGGTTTCAGGGGCGGGCTCGACATGGGCCAGCTCCAACGCCCTTATTGTTGGCAATGCCGGCACCGGAACATTGGTTATCGAAGCGGGCGGGGCCGCCACCGATATTATCGGCTATATCGGATTTGCTGCCGGATCGGTTGGCACCGCCACGGTAACGGGCGCGGGCTCGCACTGGGATAGCTCCGCCAAAACATATGTTGGCCGATACGGCAAGGGCACGCTGAATATCCAGGCGGGCGGGGCTGTGAGCAACGCAACCGGCTATATCGGTTTTGGCTCCGGTTCGGTCGGCGCGGCCACAGTAACAGGCACGGGATCGAAATGGACCAACGCGGCTGACCTTTATGTGGGGTATGGCAACAAGGGCACGCTGGATATTCTGGCGGGCGGCACGGTTTATAATGTAAACGGGTTTATCGGGTATAACGCCGGATCAGTGGCCACGGTAACGATCAGCGGCGCGGGCTCGGCATTGGTCAACTCGGGGGAGCTTTTTGTCGGCAATTCCGGGAACGGAACCCTGAATGTGGCCGCAGGGGGCGGAATCGGCAGCGCCAACGGATATATCGGCTATGAGGCGGGCGCGGTCGGGGCGGTTTCGGTTTCGGGGGTCGGGTCCGACTGGCTGGTTTCGGACCTGACGGTCGGAAACAGCGGCGCGGGCGAGCTTATTATCTCTGCTGGCGGCGCGGTCAGCGGCAACATGGGCTATATCGGGCTGAATGCGGGGTCGGTGGGCTATGTCAGGGTCGGGGGCGTGGATTCAATCTGGTCCAACGCCAACGATCTTATTGTCGGGCAAAGCGGCACCGGCACATTGGCGGTTGTTGATGGCGGCACCTTGATCAATGTTAACGGCTATCTCGGGCTGAATGCCGGATCGGTGGGCCAGGCCACGGTCACGGGGGCCGGGGCAAGCTGGATCAATACCGGCGATCTTTTGGTCGGCCGATACGGCACCGGCAGCCTGAATATTGAAGGCGGGGGTGCGGTGAGCAGTTCCAGCGGCTTTATCGCGACAAAAAACGGGTCTTCAGGGGCGGTGCTGGTGACGGGTGCGGGCTCCGGCTGGGCGGTATCGAATAAGCTTTATACCGGCTTTACCGGCACAGGCACCCTCACCATAGAGGCCGGGGGCAAGGTGAGCGATACCACGGGATATATCGGCTATAACAGCCACGGCGTCGGGACGGTCACGGTTACGGGGGCCGGTTCTGCGTGTACGAATTCGGGCGTTCTGAATGTCGGGTTCTATGGGCAGGGCACGCTCAATATTCTGGCGGGCGGGGTGGTCAAAAACACGGCCAGCTTGATCGGAGGCTCGGAGACCGCCACGGGTGTGGTTACGGTCAGCGGTGCCAATTCCGCATGGATCAATTTGGATGAATTGACTGTGGGGGGCCTGGGGCAGGGCACGCTCAACATCGAGGCGGGCGGCCATGTCAGCAGCAAAGTACTGACGTCCATCGGCTTTATGGCAGGCGCCTCGGGTGTGGTCACGGTCACGGGGGCCGGCTCCACCTGGAGCAACACGGGCCAGTTGGCCGTTGGCGAAGATGGCACGGGCGTGCTGAACATCGAGGCGGGCGGGGTGGTCAGCAATCGGGATGCCTATATAGGGTATAATGGCGACGGCACGGTCAATGTATCCGGCCCCGGCTCCACCTGGACCAATATCGGCCAACTCTCTGTTGGCTATGGCGGCACGGGCGCATTGAATATCTCCGATGGAGGCGTGGTAAACAGCCAGACCAGCATTATCTCGGGGCAAACAAGGTCTTTCGGAGCGGTATTGGTTTCGGGCACAGGGTCTCAATGGGTCAATTCGGGGAACCTTTTTGTTGGCAAAGCTGAATCCGGCACGCTGAACATCGAAGCGGGCGGGGTGGTCAGCTATACCGAGGGCTATATCGGTTCTGGAGCCGGTTCTATTGGCACGGTTACGGTGTCGGGCACGGGTGCGCGCTGGATCGGCTCAAGCTCAGACAACCTTTATGTCGGGTATGCCGGCACCGGCACGCTGAACATCCTCGCGGGTGGCAAAGTGACCAATGGCACGGCCACTATCGGGTTTTATGCCGGATCCGATGGCACGGTCACGGTCGATGGTGCGGGGTCTTCATGGGTGAGCAAGGGGTTCTTCTTTACCGTCGGAAATTCGGGCAATGGCACGTTGAACATAAGTGCTGGTGGGCTGGTGAAAACCGGCAGGAGTATTGTTGCCAGCGATACGCGGTCGACCGGTGTGGTCACGGTGGAAGGTGTTGGTTCTAAATGGACGGTTTCAGACGGTCTTTTTGTGGCTGACAAAGGGGTCGGCGCGCTGGATATCAGCGCGGGCGGCATGGTAACCAGCGCTTATGGATTTATTGGCTCTTCCGCCAGTGGTATCGGCGGGGTATCGGTTTCGGGGGCGGGGTCTGGCTGGGTGAATGCTGGCGCGCTGACGGTGGGAGAAGCGGGCACGGGCACGCTGACCATTGCGGATGCTGGCGCGGTCAGCAATGCCTCGGCGGTTATTGGCCGGTCATCCACCGCCACCGGCACGGCCACCGTGACCGGCGCGGGCACCAGATGGGACAATGCGGGCACGCTGACGGTCGGGAAAGATGGCTCCGGCACATTGCGTGTGGAAGCAGGCGCTACGGTCACCAGTGCGGGGGGCGTTTTGGGATTTGGTGCCGGATCGGTTGGCACCGCTACGGTGACGGGGGCAGGCTCTGGCTGGGCCAGCACCGCCGAGCTTTATGTGGGCCGAAGCGGCGCGGGCACGCTGGATATTCAGGACGGTGGAACTGTCAGCAATAGCATTGGCTATATTGGCTATAGTGCAAGCGCGACCGGCGCGGCAACCGTCGCGGGCGCTGGCTCTACTTGGGCCAGTTCAGGCGCGGTTTATGTGGGCTATTTCGGGGCGGGCACGCTCATCATCGAGGGCGCAGGCAGTGTCAGTAATACTCTTGCAAGTATTGGCCATGTAGCGGGGTCCTCCGGCGCGGCCTCGGTTACGGGTGCCGGGTCCAGCTGGACAAATGCGGGCGCGCTGGCAGTGGGGAAAGAGGGCGCGGGAACGCTCACCATTGCAGATGGCGGGGTGGTCAGCAATACCAGCGGGTCCATTGCAGAAGGTGCGAACGTAATTGGCACAGCCACGGTGACGGGGGCTGGGTCCCAATGGACCAATTCAAGCACGCTTCTTGTCGCCGCCGGAGGGCAAGGCACCCTGAACATTGCGGCGGGCGGCCTCGTGAGCGATAGCTCGGCATTTGTCGGCTACGTTGCCGGCAGCACCGGGGTGGCTTCGGTCACGGGTGCCGGGTCCACTTGGACAAATACCGCGGATGTGTTTTTGGGCGTGTCCGGCACGGCAGAGCTGACGGTTGCCGATGGCGGGCAGGTGCTGGCGGGCGGTGTGATTTCCATTGCGCAGAACGCGGGCGCGGTTGGCACGCTCAATATCGGTGCCGCGGCCACCGATGCCGCTGGCGTGGCCGGGGGGGTTGACGCTTCGGCAATTGTGTTTGGCAATGGCACCGGCAAGCTGGTGTTTAACCACACCAACAGCGCCTATGATTTTGGCATCGGGATAACGGGCGCGGGGGCGGTGGACGTGCTTTCGGGCACCACAACCTTCTCGGCGGTCAGCAATTACACCGGAGATACCACCATAAGTGGTGGCACCCTGCTGGTGAACGGCGCGATTGCCAGCAATACATTTGTGAATGGTGCCGGCACTTTGGGTGGCACCGGTTTTGTCGGAAATCTGTTTGTGGAAGCGGGCGGCACCTTGGCGCCCGGCAATTCTATCGGCACGATCTACGCCGAAACCGCCGATTTCGCCGCGGGTTCAAGCTTTGCCATGCAGGTGGCCAATGACGGCACAGGGGATATTCTGGGCGTGACCGGGGCGGCGGTGATCCAGAGCGGCAGCACCCTCTCCATCGGGCCGGCGACCGCGGGCGAGGATGGCAGCAGCTATGACTGGGTAACCATGTATCTGGTGATCGCCGCCGACACGGTGACAGGGGTTTTTGACAGCGTGGTAGACAGCTTTGCCAAGCTCGACGCGACAGTGACCTATGACGCCGCCAACGTGTATTTAACCCTTATCCGCAACGACATTAGCTTCTCTACAGTGGGCACCACCGCCAACCAGACCGCCGCTGGCACGGGGGTGACAGGGCTTGGCAACGGGTCTGAAATATATCAGGCCGTGGCGCTGGTCGGCGTTGATAATGCCCCGCTGGCGCTTGATCTGCTCTCGGGCGAGGTTCACGCCACCGGCAAAACCCTGCTGGCGCAAGATAGCCAATTGGCGCTCGGCACCGCGTTCCGGCACGATGCCACGCCGGGCATTCATGCCTGGGGCGATGTGGCGGGCAACTGGTCACAATTCGCCAGCGATGGCAACGCGGCGGCGGCCAGCCAGTCGACTTACGGCGTGTTTGCCGGGGCGGATTTCAATCTGGGCGGCCGCGTTGATGTCGGGCTGATGGCGGGCATATCCAAGGCCGGTTTCGGCCTTGACGGGCGCAACTCCAGCGGGAGCGATACCGCCTTCCATGCGGGGGCCTATGGCAAGGCTATCTTCGGCGCGGTGACGCTCGATTTTGGCGCGCTTTATTCAAAATATAGTGTGAACACCCGCCGCAACGTGCAGGTGGCCGCCATTGACCAGACCCTGACCGCTGCTTACGGGGCCAGCAGCCTTTCGGCCTTCGGTGAGGCCAGCTATGGGTTTGAGCTGCCCGAAGCCACCATCGCGCCCTTTGTGAACCTCACCTATATCAGCCTGCAAACCGAGGCCTTTTCCGAGACGGGCGGCAGCGCGGCGCTCACATCGGCGGCCTCCATGCAGGGCCTGTCCTTTGCCACGCTCGGCGTGCGGATGAGCCGCGATATCCGGTTTGGCGATAAAACCGCCCATCTGAGCGGTGCGATTGGCTGGCAGCAGGGGTTTGGCGATATGCTGCCGCTTTCCGACCTGTCCTTTACGGGGCAACCGTCGTTTTCGATTGCGGGGGTTTCGGCGGTAAGCGGGGCGATCTCGCTATCGGCGGCGCTGGATATTGATCTCGGGGCTGGTTTTAACCTTGCGCTCGGCTATAACGGGCTGATCGCGGGCGAGGCGCAAAGCCATGCCATTCAGCTCAATCTGGTAAAGGAATTCTAACCCGATGAAACCCACTCGCCCCCCTTTTGCGCTGGCCCTGCCGATGCTGCTGCTGGCCGTCACCGCCCGTGCCGGCGGCTTGCCCGGCGGTGCCACCTCGCTCACCGAAACCTATGATGCGTGGCAGCTAACCTGTGTAGACCAGGATGCAGCGGTGACCTGCGCGATGACGCAAGCGCAGATAGACAGTGACTCCGGCCAGCAGCTTTTGGCCATCGAGGTGCGGCCCGACGGCGCCGGTGGCCTTGCCGGGGCGCTGGTCCTGCCCTTTGGCCTCGCCCTGAGTCAGGGCATTACGCTGGGGGTTGAAGATCAGGCAACCACCGTCGCGCTTGGCTTTTCCACCTGCCTTCCGGCAGGCTGCCTTGTGCCGCTTGGCTTTGCGGCGGACTCGCTGGCGGCTCTTGGTAACGCTGGCCAGCTCAACATCACCGCAACCATCAATGATTCCGGTGATCCGATAAACCTGAACATCAGCATGCAGGGCTTTCAAGGCGCGCGGGCGCGAATGGACGGCATTCTGGCACAATAACCGGCTAAACTGAAATGGCGGCGATTTTGCCAAAGGGGGCAGGGTTATCCGACCGGCAAGCGCAGGAAGGGAGAACGAGGGGCAGCGCCCGCCGGTCCGCCACTCTTCGGGTGGCTCCCGGCTTTCCCGCCACCGGCTCAGAAATCTTCCCATTCAGACGATGCCGCCCCACCGGCAGCGACGGCTTTTGGCGAAGCGGCGAGCGGTGCCTCGTCCTCCGGCTCGTGCAGGGGCACAATGTTTTGCGGGGCGGCCTCCTCGCCGCCCACGTCAAACCGCGCCACAAGCTTTACAAAGCCTTCCAGTTCCATGTGCATATTTTGTGAAGCGGCGGTGGTTTCCTCGACCATGGCGGCATTTTGCTGGGTGACCCTGTCGAGCTGGTTCATGCTGGTTGTAAGCGCGCTCACCCCGTTGGCCTGCGTCATGGAAATATTGGCAATTTCGGAGACAAGGTCGGCCGATTTGGTCACGCTCTTCACAATTTTGGCCAGCGAAAGCCCGACCTGATTCACCAGTTGCACCCCTTGCTCCACCTGCTCGGAGGCGTTGCCGATAAAGGTGTTAATCTCTTTGGCGGCCTCAGATGAGCGCTGCGCCAGCGCCCGCACTTCGGAGGCCACCACGGCAAAGCCGCGCCCCGCCTCGCCCGCCCGCGCCGCCTCTACCCCCGCATTCAGGGCCAGCAGGTTGGTTTGAAAGGCGATATCCTCGATCACGCCGATAATCTGGGCAATTTGCGCCGAGGATTGCTCGATTTCCCCCATCGAGGTGATGGCCTCTTTGGCCTCCGCCCCGCCGGTTTCTGCCGTATGTTTGGCTTCGATAACCGCGAATTTGGCCTGCTCGGCCCCCTCGGCGGTGGTTTTTATGCTGTCAGACAGGGCTTGCAAAGCCGCATTGGTTTCTTCCAGCGTGGCCGCCTGCCCCTCGGTGCGCCGCGAAAGGTCTTCCGCGCCCTGCAATATCTCGTTAGAGCCGATCTGGATAGATTTCGAGTTGCTCCTGACCGTGATCATCGTCTCCTGCAAGGTCGCCACCGCGCGGTTGAAGTTGAGCCGCAGCTCCTCATATTCAGGGGCAAACGGCGCCTCTATATTGGCGGTCAGGTCGCCGCTGGACAGGGCTTCCAGCTCGACATTCAAGGCATCGACCACATGGTTGATCTGTTGCAAATTCTTCGCCCGCTCGTTGCGATCAGCGAGCATATCCCGCTCTTTTTGCGTCACATCTACGGCGGTTTTCAGAATTTTAATCACACGGCCCGCGCGGTCTTTCACCGGAATAAAGCGGGTGTGGAAAAACATTTCCGCGCCGGATTTCGTGCGCCGCCGGTAAACCCCCGTGCGAAAATTCCCCTTGGCAATATCGCGCCAAATTTCGGCATATTCCTCGCTTTCGGCCACGGTATCGGGCACCAGTATCCGGTGCGGCTGGCCTTCGATTTCTGACAGCTCATAGCCGACCAGATCAAGGAATTTCCGGTTCGCGCCCAGAATGGTGCCCTCGGGGGAAAGATGCACCAGCGACTGCACCCGCCCGATGGCCGCCATTTCCGCGATTTTCAGCAAGCGCTTTTCTTCCACCGCCGTAATGTCGGTGGCGATTTCAACAATGCGATACACCTCCCCCGCCGGCGTGCGTAGCGGAATGAAGGACGAATGCACCCACCGCCTGTGGCCGGTTTTTGACTGGCGCTCGAACACCCCGACCTGCCGTTTGCCATCACGCAGGGCCTGCCACATGTCCTGCATTTTCTGCGAGTCACGGGTGGTGGCAGGGAACAAGTCCGGCGCGGTCAGGCCGGTAAGCTCCTCCGGGGCGAATTCAAACACGGTGCGGAAGTTTTCATTCACATTCAGCACACGGCCATCGGGGGCGTAATCCACCAGTGCCAGATAGCGGCTCATCTCGCTGATAATATCGGTGTTGCGCGCGGTTGTGGTGATGTCTTTGAACGACAGCATAATATAGCCGCTGTCCGGCTGTGCCGCCGAGGCCGCCACCAGAACGGTTTTCTCCCCAAGCTCGATAATGCGGGTAAAGGCCTCCCCTTCCGGCGGAATACAAACGGCCTCTTTGCCAAATATATCCGGGCTTTGGCCGATCATGTTATCCGGGTCAAATGCGGGCGAAACGGCTTTGATTTCGGCCAGATTTTCCTTGATAAACGCGCGCATCGCGGTGTTGATTTCCGCCACCCGCTTGGCAGAATCGACCAGCATCATCGGCATGGGGAAGCTGGTAAAGGCCGCAGTGCGTGCGGCAAGGTCGTGGCTTTGCGCTATGGCCGCCTGCTGGTCCTGCCACAGGCTGTGCAGCGCCGCCGCCAATTGGCCAAGCTCGTCCTTTCGGCGTGGCACAACGGGCGGGAAGGTAAGCTCGTGCGCGGCCAACTGCGTGGCCGTGGCCTTCAGGCGGCGCAGGGGGCGGGTGAGCAGCAGCATCGCCGGAATTCCGGCAAGCGCCAGCAGCGCCGCCAGCGCTATGGCGGTTTTCAGGGCGCTCTGGTTCAGGCCGGCCAGTGCCTGCACGTCCACGGGTTGCTGAACCACCAGCGCCATCGGCACGCCGAACACATCAACCGGGGCAAACCGGGCGATCACCGCCGCGCCCCCGGCATTTTCGGTGCGCGCCTCACCCGCCGCGCCGCCAAGCGCCTGTGCCGCCAAAGCCGGGCTGACCGGCAGCGAGGCTGCCGCCAGTGGTGGCAGCGCCCGCGCCCGCCCGTCCGGCCCCAGAAGGGAAACCCCGGGCGTCTGTTCAGCCACCGCCGCGCCGCTTGCGGGCGCAATCTGGAAGGCCAGCACCCCGAGCGCGGTGCCGGAGCCGTCAAAAACCGGCGTGGCCACAAAGCCCGCCAATTTGTTTTGCAAGGGCTGATAGGGCTGGAAATCCTCAAAAACCAGCGCGCCCTGATCGGCCTCGCTCGCTGCAACATAGGCCGCGCCCAGGCCCGACTCCCCCCAGGTGGAATCGTCAAAATTGGTGGAAAAATCCCTGTGTTTGGCCAGCGTATAAACCAGATTGCCATCGGCATCTATCAAATAGACATCACTATACCCGCCCGCTTTGGCCAGAGCGCGAAAGTAGGGGTTGAAGCGGGCATGAACCTCGCTGTAGGCAGAGCCGTCCTGCGGGTCATCCAGCGCGCCCATTTCGGCGGGGATATTGGGGTTTTTGTCTATATAGGTTTTTTGCAAATAATTGCCGGGCAGATAGGACACATCATCCCAGCCCGCTGTGAAAGCCTCCAGCGCCGCCGCCGTGCCCTGATTTTGCGCCGTAAGGATGAGGTCCGATTTCACCCGCGCCTGCCAGCGCCGCAGCGATTTTGCGGCCTCGGTTTGCGCCGCCACGCGCCGCGAATCCTGCACGGCCAGAAGAGCATTGCGCGCGGTGGAATAGCCAAGCCAGCCGACAGAAAAGCTTGTGGCCGCTATAAAAACAACCAGCAATAGCGAAAGCTTGAGCGAAAACCCGAAAGCGTAAAAACGGTGCATCATATCATCCTGCAATAAAGCGCAAAGGCGCTGGAATCTCCGCAAGCCTAGGGTCTTCCCATGAAAATTATGTTAAGCGCTTTCCGGCTTGGCCTTTACCGGTTTTTAATTGCCACGCCTTAGCATCGGGCCTGTTTTGCGACCCTTACAAACGAGTATCCGATGTTGAAACCGAGCCATAGCCCCGAAACCGGCACGCCCTTTATGCAGCGCCTGAGCATCCGCCATGTGCTGGTGGCCGTGGCCATTGTGCCCTTGCTTATGGCGCTGGTGCTGTCGGGCATTCTGGTTTCCGAGCGGCAAAAAATGGCACAGGATGTTTCCGCGATAAAGCACATGGGCACGCCGCTTATTTTGCTCAGCGAACTGGTGCACGAGCTGCAAAAGGAGCGCGGGGAAACCGCGGTGTTTATGGCCGAGGGGGACAAGGGGTTTGCCGCCAAATTGCAGGCGCAAAGGGCAAAAACCGACCAGAAACAAGCCGCGCTGGACCGCTTTCTCGCGTCCAATGATTACACCGGCGCGGATGCCCAATGGCTGGCCAGGCTGGCCGACATCACCGCCGGGCTTGGCGAGCGCGCCACAATTCGGGAGCGGGTAGACCAGCAGCACATAAGCGCAGCGGCGGCGCTGGAGTATTATACCGGCACAAATTTGCAGGTGCTCGAACTGATAAAATACACCGCGCGGCTTAGCGATGATGTGCCGGTGGCCAATGTTATAACCGGTTTCGCCTATTTCCTGATGGGCAAGGAGCGGGCGGGCATCGAGCGGGCGGTGGGGTCCAGCGGCTTTGCCAAGGGGCAATTTTCAACCGTAGAGTTGCAAAAACTGCAAAACCTGATCGCGATTCAGGATATATATTTCAAGGAATTCGAGGATCTGGCCCCCGAGGATCTGGTCGCCATGTTGCAGGACATCCTGCAATCCCCCGCCGCCAAAGACGTGCAAACCATGCGCGATACGGCGCTGGCCGGGGCGGCGGGCACCTTCAGCGGTGCGGGGTTTGCCATGGCAACCTCGGTTTCCAGCTATAGCGCCGCCGATTTCTTCGCGGCGCAAACCCAAAAAATCGATCTGTTGAAGGGGTTGGAAAACCGGATGTCCGCGCGGTTGCAAGATATGCTTGCGCAAAAACAGGCGCAGGCCGTGAAAGAGCGCAACCTGCTGATTGCGGCCATGGCGGGGCTTTTATGCCTGATCGCGGGGTTTGCCATGGCCCTTATCCGCGCCGTTTCGGCCAGCGTGGTGGCGGTCGTGACCACCGCCGAGCGCATGGCCCAGGGGGACCTGGAAACCGCGTTTCCGCCCGTCACCAAAAATGAAATCGGCCGGATTGCGGCGGCCTTGCTCAAGTTTCGCGATAGTATTCTGGAAGGGCGGCGGCAGGAGGCCCTCGCCAAACAGAAGGAAAAAGAACTGCGGGCCGCGCAGGCCAGGCAGGAACAAGAGGCCCGCGAAGCCGAAAAGGCCCGCGAAGCCGAGGCCCGTTTGCGCGAACAGGAGCGGCTGGAAGAGCGTGCCTTGCACGAGCAGGAAACCCGCGAAGCCGAAAAAGCGCTGGAAGAGGCACACCGCCGGCAGCAGGAAGAGCTGCGCGAGAAAGAGCAGCAGGCCGCCGCCGAGATTGCCGCCGTGGTGCGCGCCTATGGCGAGGGGGATTTTTCCAAAGAAATGGACACCGCAGACAAAGACGGGGTTTTTGCCGAAATCTGCGAAGGGATGAACCGCATCGGCCGCCTCACGCGGCAAAATCTCGAGCAGGTGCAGGCCGCGCTCTCGGCGCTGAAATCCGGCGATATCCGCCACCGGATGACGGGGCAATTCAGCGGGGCCTTCCTGAGGATCCAGCAAGACCTGAACGAGGCTTTCGAGAGCCTCACCTCGGTTATCAACCAGATTGATTCAAGCTCGGAAAAGGTGCGGGCCTCGACCCATGAAATTGCCGAGGCCTCGACCAGCCTTGCCAGGCGCACCGAAGCCGCTGCCGCCAATCTGGAGGAGACCACCTCTTCGGTGGAGGAACTTTCCACCGCCGTGCATCGCACCAGCGAACTGGCGATCACCACCAATAGCTCGATTGCCGAGATAGAGCGACAGGCCAAGGCCAGCACCGAAATTGTGAAAGAGACCATCGAGGCCATTACCGGCATTAAGGAGGCCTCTAAAACCATCAGCAAAACCATTACGGTGATTGATGAAATCGCCTTTCAAACCAACTTGTTGGCGCTCAACGCGGGGGTGGAGGCGGCGCGCGCCGGTGATGCGGGCCGCGGCTTTGCGGTGGTAGCTGCCGAAATTCGGGACCTCGCGGCCAAGTCCTCCGACGCCGCCCACGAGATTTCGGCCCTGATGAAGAACAACGAGGCGCAAGTGGCCGACGGGGTGACGCTGGTGGACCAGACCGGCGCGGCGCTGATGCAGATAGATACCGATATTTCGGCGATCTCCCGCAGCGTCAACGAAATTGCCGAATTTGCCACCCAGCAATCCGGCTCCATCGACGAGATCAAACTGGCCACCAAGCAGCTTGACAAAGTCACCCAGGAAAATGCCGCCATGTTTGAAGAAACCACGGCGCTGAATGTGTCGCTGAAGACCGAAACCGAATTGCTCCGCAATATAATGGCGAATTTTGACCTCGGCCAGCCCGCACCGGCGGCAAATGAAGAACGGGTGGTGCCCCTGCCCGCAAAACCGGCCCCGCGGCGCGCGGCTTCAGCAGCGCTCAAACCGGAAACCCAGCAAGACTGGCAGGATTTTTGACATGATGGAAGCGCTCGCCATAAGCCCCGACGCCACGATCAAAACCCTTGTCACCCAAGGCGAGTTTGCCAGCAGCGCCGACCCGAACGAAGTGCTGACCACGGTGCTGGGCTCCTGCATTTGCACCTGCCTGCATGACCCGGTGGCCAGGCTCGGCGGGCTAAACCACTTTTTGCTGGGGGACCAGCCGGAGGGGCATGCGGAATCGACCAAATACGGGGTTTACAGCATGGAATTGCTGATCAACGACCTACTGAAACGCGGCGCACGGCGCGAGCGCCTGCAGGCCAAGGTGGCCGGTGGCGCACATATGCTGGCCGGCGCCTCGGATATTGGCCAGCGCAACACCGATTTCGCCCTGCGCTTTCTGGAGCGCGAAAATATCGCCTTGATCGGCCAGAACCTCGGCGGAGACCGCGCCCGGCGCATCCGGTTCTGGCCGGTTACCGGCCGCACCCAGGTGATGCTGGTGCAAAACACCGAAACCGCCGAGATGGAAGCCCAAACCGCCCGCCGCGCCGCCCTGCCCGAAGATACCGGCGATGTGGAGCTGTTTTAGCTCGAATTTTATGTTTTTTGCTTTGGCCCGTTTAGAGGTGAATAACCAATTCAACATAGGCTTTACGAAGCCCCGAAAACTTAACAGGTGCCCCGATGACCCTAAAACCCGTGACCTTGAGATCCAGAATTTTTATCGTATTCGTGCTGGCCGTTGTGTTCCTGTGGGGCAGTATCGGCGTGACCCTCACCAATCTGATCGGGCAATCCCCGCAGCTTCGGGCGGTTATGGACCATGTCGAGAATATATCCGATCGCGGGGTGCCGCTTTTGGTGAAAACCAAAGATATCGGGGCCGATGTGATCGAGGTTCAGGGCTGGCTCACCGATATTTCCGCCACCCGCGCCCGCCCCGGCTTTGCCGACGGGTTTGACGAAGCCGAGACCTTCGCCCAGAAATTCTATGCCGATATAGAGACCGCGCGGCAATTGGCAACCGACATGGATATGCCCGATGTCGTGGCCGCCCTGAACGATATGGAAACCGCCTTTGGCCCGTTTTATGCCGAAGGCAAAATCATGGCGCAGTCCTATATTGATGAGGGGCCGGAGGCGGGCAACCGGCATATGAACGAGTTTGACACCGTGGCCGCCACCCTTGCCGATGTCTCCGACAGTCTCAACCGGCAGGTGGACGCACAAACTATCGGGCATTTGCAAATGCTGAAATCTGCCGCTGAAAATATCACTACCAACAATGCCCGCCAAATCACCATTCTTGCGGTTTTGAGCACGCTGAGCCTGCTGATCGCCGCTATCGGGCTGGTCTATATTTTCAGGCTGATGAGCCGGAGCTTCAGCGACCTGCACGCCGATGTGGCCACGGTGATGTCGGACGATACAGACGCGCCGTTACGCATGAACCCGGACCTGAAAGACGAATTCGGCCCCATTGCCAAGGCGCTTTCGGCCTTTCGGGAAAATATTGTGGCGGGCAAAGCCAAAGAGGCCGAGCTGCGGGCCGCCGAAAAACGGGCCTTTGAGCAACAACAGCAGGCTGCCGCCGCCGAGGCCAGGCGCAAGGCCGAGCACGAAGCCGAATTGCTGGCCGCAGAGCGCCGCGAGCAGGAGCGCCTGCGGGAAGCCGAGCGCCAGGAAGCCGAGGCCGAAAAAGCCCGCATTGCCAAGCAGGAGGCCGAGGCCGAGGCGGTGCGCCTGCGCGAGCAAAAGGCCGCGCGCGAAATTTCGGAGGTGGTAGCCGCCTGTGCCGAGGGCGACTTCAGCCAGACCCTGAACACCGATGACAAAGACGGAGTTTTTGGCGAAATATGCGACGGGATTAACCGCATTGGCGAAGTCAGCAATTTTGGCCTCGGACAAATAAAAATCGCACTGGAGGCGCTTTCCAAAGGGGACCTTACCCACAATATGCACGGCGATTTCAAAGGGATATTTGCCGAGATCCGCGATGCGGTCAACACCACGATCCAGAGCCTTGGCCGCTCGTTCAACCAGATCAGTGAAAGCAGCGAGGTGATCCGCAACTCCACCCGCGAGGTGGCGGAATCGGCCAATAACATGGCCAAGCGCACCGAGCATTCGGCGGCGACACTGGAGCAAACCTCCACCGAGATTCACACCTTGGCCGAGCATGTGGCCAAATCGGTGGAACTGGCCAAGGATGCGGACCACGCGGTGGAAGAAATTCAGGTGAAGGCCAGCGAAAGCGACCAGATCGTTAGCGATACGGTGGCGGCAATGACCGAGATTCAGGCCTCGACCGAGGCCATCCAGAAAACCATTTCGATGATCGACGACATTACCTTTCAAACCAACCTTCTGGCTCTGAATGCCGGGGTGGAAGCGGCGCGCGCCGGGGATGCGGGCCGGGGCTTTGCCGTAGTCGCCGCCGAGGTGAGAGACCTCGCGGCGCGTTCTTCCGAAGCGGCGCGCGAAATCGCCCAGCTTATTTCCTCCAGCGAGGAGCAGGTGCGCAAAGGCGTGAAAATGGTCGACCAGACCGGCACGGCCTTCAAGGCCATTGCCGAAGGGGTGAGCGCTATCAGCGGGCGCATTGCCGAAATGACCACCTCTGCGGTGGAGCAATCCACCAGCATTACCGAAATCAGCACCGCTACCCAGCAGCTTGATAACGTCACCCAGCAAAACGCGGCGATGTTTCAGGAAACCACCGCCACCAGCGTGGCGCTTCAGCACGAAACCGAAAATCTCGCCCGGGTGATTGGCGGCTTCAAGGTGCACGGGCAGCCGCCAAAGGCACGGCGGGCACGGCCGACCCCGACCGCCCGGGATGCGATGAGCGCTTAAAGGAGGCCCCCGATGAGCAGCACCCCCGCCACCCTGACCCTTGCCGCCCGCATAACCCAGCAATCCGCACCGGACCTGGTGGCGGCGCTGAAAGCACACCAGAACACCCCGCTCACAGTGGATGCCAGCGCGGTTAAACACATAGGCGCGCCGGGGTTCGAGGCGCTGCTGGCGGCGGCGCGCAGCTGGCAGGCGGCGGCGGTCAGCTTTGCCATAACGGCCCCGTCCAGCGCCTTTATCGAGGGGCTGGGCCACATTGGGCTCACCGCAGAAGAATTTGGAATAAGCGAGGGATAATATGCAAACCAGGGTTTTAGCAGTCGATGATTCACGCACCATGCGCGATATTTTAAGCCACGCGCTCGGCGAGGCCGGCTTTGCGGTCGATGTGGCCGAAGACGGCGCGCACGGGCTGGAAGTGGCGGCGCGCTTCAAGCCCGATGTGATTATCAGCGACATCAACATGCCGGTTCTGGACGGTTTCGGCTTTATCGAAAAACTGCGGTCCAGCGGCGATATGCGCCATGTGCCCATTCTGGTGCTCACCACCGAATCCGCCCCCGAGCTTAAAGCCCGCGCCCGCGAGGCCGGCGCCACCGGCTGGATCGTCAAGCCCTTTGACGGGGAAAAACTGGTCTCGGCCATTCGCCGGGTGAGCGCGTAACGAGGGCCGACCATGAGCAACGATACCGACCCGATTCTTGTCACCTTCTTTGAGGAATGCGAAGACCTGCTCGCCAGCCTGCAAGAGGATCTCGGGCTGGCGGAATCCGACCCCGAGGACAGCGAGCGCATCAACAGCATCTTCCGCGCCGTGCACTCGATCAAGGGCGGCGCAGGGGCATTTCACCTTGAAATGCTGGTCAAATTCGCCCACGGGTTTGAAACCGTGCTTAATGATGTGCGCAACGGGGATGTGAGCATGGGGCCGGAGGTGATCAGCATTTTCTGGCAGTCCAGCGACCTGCTGAGCGACCTTGTCACCGCTGCGCAAAATCAGGAGCCATCGGACGAGGCCACGATAGATGCGCTGCTCGACAGCCTGAATGCCCTGCGCCCCAAACACCTGACCGAGGCCGCGCCCGAGGCGCTGGATTTCACCCCCATCGGCGCGGCGTCGCTGGATTTTGACCTTGATCCGCCCGACCCCGACAGCGACACCCGCTTTTATATCCGCTTCAAGCCCAGCCCGGGCTTTTACCATAACGGCCATGAATCCGTCATGCTGCTGCGCTGCCTTGAGGAGCTTGGCGAGGTCACGGCCACCTGCCACACAGACGCCTTGCCCGCGCTCGATGATTTTGACCCGGAGGCCGCCTATTTCTGGTGGGATATCGAGCTGCTCACCGACAATAACGAGGCCGATATTCGCGACATTTTCGAGTTTTCCGAAGGCCATTTCGAGCTTGATATTACCAACAGCCCGCCCCTGCCCGACCTGCCCGAAATTGCCGACATCCCGCTGCCCGAGGTCACCCCGCCCGCCAAAAAGACCAAGCCCGCCGCGAAAAAATCCGCCACCGTGCGGGTGGATGTGGAGCGCATCGACCAGTTGATCAACCTTGTGGGCGAGCTGGTGGTGGCACAGGCGATTATGACCCAGAGCATCGAGGAAATGGACCTCGCCAACAACACCGGCCTTCTCAGCCATATTGATGACCTGAAAGTGCTGTCCCGCGAAATTCAGGATTCGGTGATGACGGTGCGCGCCCAGCCGGTCAAGCCGCTGTTCCAGCGCATGGGCCGGATTGTGCGCGAGGCGGCGGCGGCCACCGGCAAGCAGGTGCAGCTCGAAATTCTCGGCGAAAACACCGAGATTGACAAAACCGTCATCGAAAAGCTCGCCGACCCGCTCACCCATATGCTGCGCAACGCCGTGGACCACGGGTTGGAATCGCCGGAAAAACGGCGGGCGGCGGGCAAGGAGGAAACCGGCACCGTCACCCTTTCCGCCGCGCACCGCTCGGGCCGTGTGGTGATTGATGTGAGCGATAATGGCGGCGGCATCAACCGCGAGAAGGTGCTGCAAATTGCCCTTGAAAAGGGGTTGGTTGCGCCCGAGGACAAGCTGGAGCCGGAAGATATAGACGCCATCCTGTTCATGCCCGGCTTTTCCACCGTTGACGAGGTGTCGGAGCTTTCCGGCCGCGGGGTGGGTATGGATGTGGTGAAAACCGCGATCCAGTCGCTGGGCGGGCAGATTTCGCTCAGCTCCACCCCGGGGCAAGGCTCGCGCTTCAGCATCAGCCTGCCGCTGACGCTCGCGGTGCTCGATGGCATGGTGGTCGAGGTGGAGCAGGAGCGCTTTATCCTGCCGATCACCGCCATTCACGAACTTTTGCGCCCCGGCAGCGAGAAAATCCATCGGGTGGACCATGATTTCACCACGGTTTTTATTCGCGGCGAAAATATCCGCGTCATCGACGTGGGCCGCGTTCTGGGCATTCGCGATACCCCGTGCAACTTTGAAAAAAGCATTCTGGTGCTGGTCGAGGTGGATGACGGCAGCCGCTGCGCACTGGCTTTTGATGCCATTCAGGACCAGCGGCAAGTGGTGATCAAGAGCCTGGAAACCAATTATCAGGGGGTGCTCGGCATGGCCGCGGCCACCATCCTTGGCGACGGCCGCATTGCCCTGATTCTGGACCCGAACGATCCGGTTTTCGGCGCAAAAGCCGTTGATACATCCCATAATCTATCTTTTGCAAAGGCGGGCTAGCAGATGAATGTTCAGGTAACGGATATAGAAACCACCGAGCCGAATTATGTGGCCTTTCGTGCCGCCGGGCAGGATTATTGCGTCGGCATTATGGATGTCCGCGAGATTCGGCGCTGGACCGAAACCACCACCCTGCCCGGCGCGCCCGATTATGTAACCGGGGTGATTAACCTGCGCGGCGCGGTGGTGCCGATTATCGATTTCTCGCGCCGCCTCGGGCTCTCCACCGATGCGCCGAGCGCGCGCAATGTGATTGTGATCGTGCAGGTCGGCGAGCGGATTTGCGGGCTGCTGGTAGACGAAGTATCTGAAATTCTGCGCATTTCCGAAAGCCACGTGCAAAAAACCCGCGCCATTGGCCCCAGTATCGACGGGGCCATTGTCACCGGTGTTATTGTGCTTGAAGAGCGGATGATCCGGTTGATCGACCTTGATAAAATATATGGCAACAGCCCGGAAAGCCCCCTGCAATGACCCTTGACCAGCCCCATCCGGATAGCTGCGCCTTTAGCGACCGGGATTTCAGCGCCATTGCCGAAATCCTGCATCGGGAAACCGGCATTTTTTTGGGCGACAACAAAAAGAACCTTGTCTATGCGCGGCTCAATGCCCTTGTGCGGCGGGCCGGATTCGGGTGTTTTGCCGATTATGTGGCCCATGTCAGCGCCCGCCCGCCCAATGCGGCGCGCCAGGAAATGATCTCGACCCTGACAACCAATGTCACCAGCTTTTACCGCGAGCCGCACCATTTCGAGGACTTCTCGGCGCGGGTGCTGCCCGCCCTGCTGGAAAAGGCAAAGCGCGGCGAGCGGGTGCGTATATGGTCGGCAGCCTGCGCGAGCGGCGAGGAGCCCTATACCATCGCCTTTGAAGTGTTGCGCCAGGCGCCGGATGCCGGCCGTCTGGACCTCAAAATTCTGGCCACCGATATAGACCCCGAAATGGTGCGCCGCGGTGCGCGCGGGGTCTATGCCGAGGCCGTGGCCAAGCAGATCCCGCCACATATTCGCGCTGCCTTCCTGCCGGAAAACACCGTGGCTCCGGCGGCCAAAGCGCTAATTTCCTTTCGCCAGCTCAACCTGCTCAACCCGCTGCCCTTCAACGGCGCGTTCGACGTAATTTTCTGCCGCAATGTCACCATTTATTTTGACCCCCTCACGCGCGAAAAAACATGGCAGCAGATTGTGAGCGTGCTCAAACCCGGCGGGCAGTTATATGCGGGCCACTCCGAGCGGGTGTCCGGCCCTGCCGCCAAATCCCTGAAACTCAACGGCCTGACCGCCTATAGATGCACCAAATGAATGGAGGCCCGAAATGGCGTTAAGAGACAAATTGCATGTGATGATTGTGGACGATATGAGCACCAGCCGTGGCCTGATCGTGCAAGCGGTGGAGGAACTCGGCATCATGCACAACGACTATTGCCGCGACGGGGCCGATGCCTTTCGCACGTTGTCAGCGCGGCCGGTGCATCTGGTGATTTCCGACTATAACATGCCCAACATGAACGGGCTGGAGCTGCTGAAATCTCTGCGCTCCTACGCCCCGACCCAGAAAATCGCGTTTATTCTGGTCACCGGCACCCCGACGCAGGAAATCCTGAACACGGGCCGCGCGCTGGGGATGAACAACTTTATCAAAAAGCCCTTCACCACCGCCCAGATGCGCACCTGCATCGAATCCGTGGTCGGGCGGCTCTGATGCAGGACCCGAATCCCGATCTGGTGCCGCTGTCCGCCATTCTGACGCAGCTCGCCAAAGAAATCACCAGTGTTGACCAGCACATCAATGCTGTCGAAACCATGTTGAAAAGGGAGGTTTTCGGCCAGGCGCTAAGCCCTCGCCAAAGTGCGGATTTGCAGGGGATAGATCAGGCACGGCAAATGCTCGCCTGCCTGAGCACATTTTTGCAAACCCTGTCCAACGGGGCCGATAGCGCCCTGAAACTGGACCCAACCGACGCCGCCAAAGCCCTTTCGCTCAACGGGCTGGCCCTGCGCCTCGCCAACCCGCACCGCGCCACGGACATGCCAAAATCCGGCCTTGTCCAGTTTTTCTGAAGCGTTCCGGCTTTTTTTCGGGGCCTGCATACAAGGCCGTGCTTCAAAATTCCGTCGCAACCCGTAAAGGCGCTTTTCCCGCACGTTGATTAAAGCATTCGCTACAGATTTCCGCCAGATCATCCGCACCCAAGCCACCCTTTTAAGATGTGAATATAGCCGGAAATTCTCTGTGAAACCTGGCGTTACCGATGTCTATTATCCTAGGAGAATAGACATCGTTAAAGCTGTTTTATCGCCTAATATCAATGTGTAACAACGATGTAAAAAGGTTAATGGTATAAAATCGGGGGATTGATCCAAATCTACTTTAAAGAGTCTCTCTGGCACCATTGCATTGACCTTCACTGTCAGAGCGGGGGCGCCCGGGCTTTTTTGGTCACGCCAGCCCATCGGTGGATATTTGGGCTGGCACACATGACTGCCTGCTCTGCCCCCGAAACCCCGCCCTGCTTTCCGGACAATTTGTCCAAAATCATAATTTCCACCGCGCAGGCGGCAAAAAACTGTTTTACTTGGCCATAGCGCTGGAGTAGCGCTTAAGAACACGTCGTTCAAAAAGGGCTGAAATGGTAGGAGCACAAGCAGATTCGGCATATCTGATTGCCCCCAACCCAAAGGCCGCCCGCCTGACCCGCGCGGTTACGGGGCGGGACCATTTGGGCGCGGAGCAACAGATCAACGTGGTTGAGGAGCGCCCGCTGACGATTTACCTCAACAAGCAGGAGATCGTCACGGCGATGACCATCGGGGACTATCCGGAGTTCCTCGCCGTGGGCTATCTGCGCAATCAGGGCATGTTGCTGCCGGATGATCAGATCACCGGCATTGATTATGATGAAGAGGTGGACTCGGTGATTGTGCGCACGGTGCGCCAGACCAATTACGAGGACAAGCTGAAGAAAAAAACCCGCACCTCGGGCTGTGCCGTGGGCACGGTGTTTGGCGATATGATGGAGGGCTTGGAGGGGCTAACCCTGCCCGGGGCCGAGGTGCGCACAAGCTGGCTTTATGCGCTGGCGCATAGCATCAACACCACCCCGAGCCTTTATCTGGAGGCGGGGGCCATTCATGGCTCGGTGCTGTGCCGCGAGGCCACGCCGCTGGTTTATATGGAGGATGTGGGCCGCCATAACGCGGTGGATAAAATCGCCGGCTGGATGGTGCTGGAGGAGGCTTTGGCCGCTGATAAAATCCTGTATACCACGGGGCGGCTGACCTCGGAAATGGTGATCAAAACCGCGCTGATGGGCATTCCGGTGCTGGTCTCGCGCTCGGGCTTCACCGCCTGGGGGGTGGAGATTGCGCGGCAAGTGGGGCTCACCCTGATTGGCCGAATGCGCGGGCAGCGATTTATCTGCCTGAGCGGCGAAGAGCGCCTTGTGCGCGACGCGGACCTTTCCAAATGAACGGCTATGCAGAGGGCTTCCGGGGCGCATGGGCGCTGATTTTCACGCTTGATCCGGCCATCTTCCTGTTACTTGAGGTGACCATCTCCGCCGGTGGTGAAGCTGTTCGTTTACATGCTGCCCTACAATTCATAAACAAATTCCCGATAGACCATCACGCCGTTTCAATCCACGCCCCCGGGTGGGGGGCGACCGCGCAGCGTGCGCGGCTTGAGGCTGCCGGATTGTTTCAATCCACGCCCCCGGGTGGGGGGCGACAACACCGTCAACCACAAGGCCCTTTTCGCGCTGGTTTCAATCCACGCCCCCGGGTGGGGGGCGACGGGCTAGCGGGTTTTGGGTGGGGCTTGCA
>JALWPC010000421.1 GCA_026995265.1 Paracoccaceae bacterium | reverse complement strand
CACGGCGCGCAATTCGCGGCGCTCGGGGCGAAGCTGGCGGATGCGGGCCTAGCCGAGGTGCTGGTGCCGGACCTGCGCGGCCATGGCGAGGCCCCCGAACGGCGCGGCGATATTGATTATATCGAGCAACTGGAGGACGACCTTGCCGACCTCGCCGCGGCTTACGCCAACGGGCGCGAGGTGATAGTGCTGGGTCATTCTTCCGGCGGCGGGCTGGTGATCCGCGCGGCGAATGGCGCGCTCAAGGGGCAAATGGCAAAGGCCATCCTGCTGGCCCCCTACCTGAAGCATAACGCCCCCACGGCGCGGGCGGGCAGCCCCTGGGCCGCGCCGCTCACCCGCCGCATCATCGGGCTTTCCATGCTCAACATGATGCGCATCCGGTGGCTCAACCGCCTCACCGCCCTGCAGCTCCGCTTCCCCGATGCGGTGCTGAACGGCCCGCTGGGCCACACCGCCACCCGCGCCTATAGCTACCGCCTGATGCTCGGCTTCAACCCCCGCGCCGCCTACCTGAAGGACATAGCCGCCCTGCCCGATTTTACCCTGATCGCGGGGGAGCAGGACGAGGCCTTCCGCGCAGACCTCTACGAGAAAACCATGAGCGCAGCGAGTGCCAAGGGCCGCTACCACCTGCTCAAAGGCTTCGGCCATCTGGACGTGGTCGATGCCCCCGAAACCTACGCCCTGATCAAAACGGCCCTCGTGTGATCACCCTTTTGCGCCATTGCGACAAGACGGGTGAAATGGCAGAAGCGCCGCTCTCCGCCAAGGGCTTTGCGCAGGCCCAAAACCTTGTTCCGGTGCTGGCCAAGCTTGGCATTCAGCGCATCCTCAGCAGCCCCTTTCTGCGCGCCCGGCAAAGCGTGGCCCCCTTTGCTAAGGCGGCCGGCCTGACAGTGGAAACCTCAGAGGCGCTGTTTGCCTTGAAATCCCCTGACCTGTTCAGCATTGGCCCGGTGGCGTAGCTCAGCATGAGCTTTGACACTCGCAGAAAGCTGGCGACCATAATCGCTGGCTCTTGGCTAGGTCGTCCCGCCCATATGGCTATCTGCTGCCAACCTGATGATCGCCCATCCCCCATGGACCAGCCCCGAGCCGCTGGTGGCGCAAATGCGCCTGCAATGGTGAGCCGATGAAACTGGCCGGAGCTAAAGCCTGACGACACAATTTTGAACCCGGTTCTGATACGCGCATATCGCCGATGTCGCATTTCCTATTCTGCGTCAGAGCGTTTCGCCTATCTGCCCCATGACGCACCCGCCACAAACGCAGAATTCGCAGCGCGGCGCGAATGGGATCTCGCCAAGCAAAGCTTACCTTGACGCGCCGCCCCGCCGAGCCGAAGGCGAGGCGCGGGTCCGGTGCTTTAGCATCGGAAAAGCAGCGGCTTCCGGTGTTCTGCCCACTCAGGCATCGCCCTGTGAGCTAAAGGATTCCAATCAGCCGAACAGAACATGCCTTTGTAGACATGTCTTTTTTGACATGTCTACAAAGGCATGTATCAACGCGCCCGCAGGATCGGCAGGTGCAAACGCCCAAGCATGCGCCCCCAACCCCGCGCCCCTTCGGCTGCCCGCGAGGTGGAGCTGGTTTAAACCGGGATCAAATAAAGGTCGTCAGGCTATACCACGGTGAGCTTGTCACCACCCACGAGATTCTCACCGCTCTGCGCGAGGTGATTTTCGACCACACCCTGCCCCGCACCCTGTTCTAGGCCCTGATCAACGCCGGCCCATTCCCTCCAAGCCCGCGAGGTTCGGCGGCCCGCAATACTCCACCCCGCTCCGCTCACCGGCTGACGGGCCAGCGCCACCATCGCCCGCGCCAGCAAGCACCCCGCCTATATTATGACCGGTGGTTTAGAAGACTCCCCCTCCCGTAAAATGGTGTCTTTGGGCTGGAAACGACTGACCAAGCGCAGACAGTCTATCGACAATATCCGGTGCTTCGCCCCGGACCGCGCCAAGCTTACGCGCGGGTGCGGCGCGTCTAACATTGCACGATTTTGTACATCCATGCCCGCGCCGCGCTGTAACCGCCGCGCTCGTGGCCAGTTCCAAGGGGGCGCTGCCCCCGCTTCGCTCCCCCGGAGTATTTCTAAAAAATAGAAGCCGATGCCATCAGCCACAAACAGTCGTTGATGGCGGCGCGCTTGTATAATTGCGTCAAGCACGGTGGTTGTCGCGACGCCGCCGAGCGCAGCGAGGCTATGGCCCGTTAGGGCCACGGTTTTTGCTTGCAAAAACCTGCCTTTCCCGAGGGGGGCTTTAGCCTCCCAAAGGGAAAGGCACGCTGGCTGGGGTGCAAGTTAAACGCACGCGTTGGCAGGATTAGCGGCTAGGTGTGGAAGCGGGCCAACCGGCCGCAATCGATCAGAAGTCAAGAATAGCTTTCAAGCGCCCATTCGGCCACCACTTCCCATAAGCACCGCCGTCTAAGTAGCCGCCCGCCCCTTGCCGGTAATGGCAAACCACAGGAGCGCGCCACCCGCCAGCGCCAGCAAGGGCAGCATCGCAAGGTTTACCGCCTGCCAGCCCTCTTGCGGGCTGCCCCCCGAGCAGTTCATCAGCCCGCCCGAGCTCAGCGAGGCCAGCGTGACCATGCCGAACACCAGAAAGTCGTTCAACCCCTGCACCCGCCCGCGCTCCTCCGGCGTATGGGCGTCTGCCAGCATGGTGGTGCCGCCGATAAAGCCGAAATTCCAGCCGATGCCCAGGAGGATCAGCGCGCCGTAAAAATTGCCAAGCTCCACCCCGTTGAGCGCGGTTATGCCTGCCCCTGCCAGAATGACCAGCCCCGCGGCGATCACCTTGCGCACGCCAAACCAGTTGATCAGGTAGCCGGTAAAGAAAGACGGCACATACATGGCGAGCACGTGGGCCGAGACAATATCGGCGGCCTGATTGGTTTCAAACCCGCAGCCAACCACCGCCAGCGGGGTTGAGGTCATCACCAGGTTCATCAGGGCATAGGCCACCATGGCGCTGATCATGGCGACGGCGATCTGCGGCGTGCGCAGAAGCTGGCCAATAGAGCGGCCCGCCGGGTGATCCGCCGAAACCGGCTGCGGCTTGGGGATTTTCAGGGCCATAAACAGAAAAAAACCGAATATATTCAGCGCGATAACAGTAAGGTAAGCGCCTGCGAACGGCACGGGGGCCAGCGCATCCTGGGTGAGTTTCACCAGTTGCGGGCCAAGCACGGCAGCCAGCAACCCCCCCGCCATCACCCATGAAATCGCCTTGGGTGTGAAGTCTGGCGAGGCGGTATCGGTGGCCGCAAAGCGGTAAAACCCCTGGGCCGACATATAAATACCCGTCAAGAACCCACCCAGCAAAAACAGCGGGAAGGACTGGGTGTAAAGCGCATAAACCTGTATCGTTGCGCTCAAAGCGCCAGCGGTCACCCCCAGATGAAAGCCCGCCCGGCGACCGTGACGTTGCATTATGGTGGACATGACAGGGGCCGAGAGGGTCGAGCCAAGGATGATCAGCGAGATCGGCAGGGTGGCCAGGCACGGGTTCGGCGACAGGTATTGCCCCGCCAAGCCGCCGAGAATAAAGCTGACGCCCATCTGCGCACCCAGCACCGCCTGTGCCGTGGTCAGAACCACAAGGTTCCGTTTGGCCAGTGAATCATCTATCGCATGTGTCATGCCGAATGTGTAGGCCCCCGCTGGCGGAATGGCCAGAGGCAAAATCGCCTGACAGCCCCCTTACGCAATGTCGGGTGCCCTACTCCATATGCCCCCGAAACCGCGTATGATTTCCGTATGACATCCGTCGGACTTTTGTCGGACATCCGGCGTGCACCCGCCGCACCCGCCCCACACGCTGCGCCAGCAACGCGGCGCGGGCGGGACCGTGCCAAACAGAGCCACACCCGCCGCGCCGCCTCCGCCACCCTGTCCGGCCGGAATGCCCCGAAAGCCCGCACCCGCTCTTTCCCCGCCACCATCTTTTAGACACGTCTCTGAAGACGCGTCTATTTTTACGCGTCAAATTAGACGCGTCTTATTTGACGGGTCTAAACTACTCTTGGTGGTGTGTTGGCGCTCATAATCGCGCCTTACCCGCACCCAAACCGGCGTATCGGTGGCGTCATAACCGCACCCATTTCCTTGGGGTAGGGCCAAGGCTATTGGACCTCTGCAGCCGCCACCAACAGCGGCGGGAGCCTATCCGGCCACGTTCACCAAAATCTTGCCACCGGCCCGCCCCGAGGCGCTGCGGGCAAAGGCGGCGCGCACGTCATCCAGCGCAAATTCCGAGTCGATCACCGCCCTGATTTCCCCAGCCTCCACCAGCGTCGCAATCTCCGCCAGCCCGGCGCCGCTCTCCTGCATCCAGTGATACATAAACACCGCGCCATGCTTGGCCGCCGCCCGCCTTTGCCGCCACGCACTCCCGCGCGCCACCAGCTTAATCAACGCATTAGCTCCAAGGCGAGCCACGGTTTCAGGGTCCGGCATCCCCTGAATACTCACCAAAACCCCGCCCTTTTTCAGCACATTGTAAGAGGCCGCCCGCACCG
>JALWPC010000420.1 GCA_026995265.1 Paracoccaceae bacterium | reverse complement strand
TTGCTCCTTCAGCCAGCCCACATTGGGCCGGAAAAACACCAGTTGGAAATCCAGTGCCGCATCGGATACCAGCACCCGGAACGGCCCGCGCCCGGTAGGGTTCCGGTGGGCGTTTACCGTCACTTCCACCGTGGCCACGGTGGGAAAGGTCAGCCCTTTCAGTGACTTACGCAAGCGCCGGTCCACCCCCGAATGGGGCAGCGTCAACAGCAGGTCTTTCGGCCGCGTCCACCCCGCCTTCCCCAGCGCCGCCGCCCCCTTGGGGCCGATGCCGCTGAGCGTGCGGATGTCGCCAAACAGCGGAAACAGGATTTCGGGGCGCGATGACATGGGGCTATATCACCGCGTTTGGGCGATCAGCGCAAGCCATTCATCCTCGCTCAGCACCTGCACCCCCAGGCTCTCGGCCTTTTTGAGCTTGCTGCCCGCCTTCTCTCCCGCCACCAGAATATCGGTTTTGCCCGAGACCGAGCCGGAGACCTTCGCCCCCAGCCCCTCGGCCTGGGCCTTGGCCTCGGCGCGGGTGACCCGGCTCAGGGTGCCGGTGAACACAACCGTTTTCCCCGCCACTTTCGAGCCGCCGGTATCGGGCGGGCGCACGTCCTCGATGGTCAATTGCGCCACCAGATTATCCACCATCTGCCGCGTTGACGCGGTGTGGAAGAACTCCACCACCGAAGCGGCCATCACCTCGCCAACCCCGTCAATCCCGTTCAGCTCCTCCCACGCCGCGCCCTCGCGGGGTTGCGCCGCAATCATTGCTGCCTGAAACGCCGCCCAACTCTGATACGTCCGCGCCAGCAGCATGGCCGAACTTTCCCCCACATGGCGGATGCCAAGAGCGAAAATCAGGCGGTTCAGCGGGATGGTCCGGCGCGCCTCAATGGCGGCAAACAGGTTGCGCGCCGAGGTCGCCCCCCAGCCCTCGCGCCTGGCCAGCGCGTCGCCATGGCGGGCGCGCAGGGTGAAAATATCCGCCGGGTCCGCCACCCAGCCCCATTCAACAAAGGCCTGCATCTGCTTGGCCCCCAGCCCGTCGATGTCAAAGGCTTGGCGCGAGACAAAATGCTTCAGCTTTTCAAGCCGTTGCGCGGCGCAGCTAAACGCACCGGTGCAGCGCGCCACCGCCTCGCCGGGTTCCCGCACAGCCGCCGACCCGCAGACGGGGCAGCGCGTGGGGAAGGCATAGAGGTGCGGGTTTTCCCGCTTGCTCAGGTCCACATCGCGAATTTTCGGGATCACATCGCCGGCGCGATACACCTCCACCCAGTCGCCTTCGCGAATGTCGCGGCCCTCGCGGATCGGCGCGCCCTTGGAGTCCACCCCTTTGATATAGTCCTCGTTATGCAGGGTGGCGTTGCGCACCACCACGCCGCCCACCGTCACCGGATGCAGCCGCGCCACGGGGGAGAGCGCCCCCGTGCGGCCCACCTGAATGTCGATTGCTTCAAGGCGGGTCCACGCGGTTTCCGCCGGAAACTTGTGGGCAATCGCCCAGCGGGGGGTGGTCGAGCGCATCCCGAGGCGAGCTTGCAGGGCCAGATCGTTGACCTTGTAAACCACCCCGTCAATATCATAGCCCAGCGTGGCCCGCTGCCGCTCGATCTCGCGATACTGCGCCAGCAGGGCTTTGGGCGACTCACACAGCACGGTCAGCGGGTTGGTGGCAAATCCCATGTCGGCCAGCCGCTCGATTGCGCCCTTTTGGGTATCGGCCAGCGGGGCCGAGAGCGCCCCCCAGGCATAGGCAAAAAACGCCAGCGGGCGGGTAGCGGTGATTTCAGCGTCAAGCTGCCGAAGCGACCCGGCGGCGGCGTTGCGCGGGTTGGAAAACGGCTTTTCCCCCGCCGCCTGCTGCCGCGCGTTCAGCGCCTCGAACGCCGCGTGCTCCATATAAACCTCGCCACGCACCTCCAGAATTTCAGGCGCGTGTTCGATACGGTGCGGGATGCCGCGCACATGGCGGGCATTGGCGGTCACATCCTCGCCCACCTCCCCGTCGCCCCGCGTGGCGGCATAGACAAGCGCGCCGCTCTCGTAGCGGATGCTCAGCGACAGCCCGTCGATCTTGGGCTCGGCGGTATAGTGCACCGGCCCTTCAAGGCTCAGGAATTTGCGCACCCGCGCATCAAATTCCACCACGTCCTCATCGCTAAAGGCATTTCCGAGCGAGAGCATCGGCACCGCGTGCCGGATCTTTCCAAAGCCCGATGCCGGCGCCGCCCCCACCCTGCGCGACGGGCTGTCGGCCCGCACCAGCGCCGGAAACCGCGCCTCTATGGCCAGATTGCGGGCCTTGAGCGCATCATAGGCCGCATCATCCATCACCGGCGCATCCTGCTGATAATAGGCATCCTCGGCACGCCGCATCACCCCGGAAAGCCGCGCCAGCTCGGCCCGCGCCTCTTCTTTTGTCAGCTTGTCAACCGGAATGTCTTCCATGGCCCGCCCCCTCGGTTTTCCCAAGGCATAAGCCCTATCCAGGCCGATGGAAACAGATTTTTGCACCACAGCACCAACGGACCCGCGCTTTGTTCCAGGAGGCTGCCTGCCTCCACCTCTAACCCGATCCCCCAGCCGAGTCCGGCCACAGGTGCATCGGTTGAAGCGCGGCGCGGGCAAGACCTCGCCACACAGAGCCACGCCCGACGCGCCGCCCCGCCGAGCCGCAGGCGAGGCGCGGTCCGGTGCGTCAGCACCGGAATTCAAGCGGGCTTCTGCTTAATCTGCGGGCTGTAGAACCCGTGCGTTTTACAATTATTTCCGGCCACGCCTCTCGGAGAGCCAACCAGTTCCCGCTTCAAACCGCAATCGGTTGCGGCTCTTCCACCGCCACCGGTTCGCGCAACACATAGCCCCGGCCCCAGACGGTTTCGATATAATTCTCGCCACCTAGCGCATTACTGAGCTTTTTCCGAAGTTTGCAGATGAACACGTCAATAATCTTCAGTTCCGGCTCGTCCATACCCCCATAGAGGTGGTTCAGGAACATTTCCTTGGTCAACGTCGTGCCCTTGCGCAGGCTCAGCAACTCGAACATCTGGTATTCCTTGCCCGTCAGGTGCACCGGCTTACCGTTGGCCTCCACGGTTTTCGCATCAAGGTTCACCACGATTTTCCCGGTGGTGATCAGCGATTGCGCATGCCCCTTGGAGCGCCGCACAATCGCATGAATCCGCGCCACCAACTCCTCGCGGTGGAATGGCTTGGTCATATAGTCATCCGCCCCAAACCCGAACCCCTTGATCTTGTTTTCGGTATCATCCATGCCGGAAAGAATAAGAATAGGCGTGTCAATCTTGGCAATCCGAAGCTGGCGCAACACCTCGTGCCCATTCATGTCCGGCAGGTTGATGTCCAGCAGAATCAGGTCATAATCGTAAAGCTTGGCGAGGTCGATTCCTTCCTCCCCCAGGTCGGTTGCATAGACATTCAGGTTCGCACTCGCCAGCATCATCTCGATGCTCTTGGAGGTCATAGGGTCATCTTCAACAAGCAGAATTCGCATGGTTATTCCTTTTAGGCATCCCGTCGCAACATAGTTAATGTGCTACAGGAAAAAGGTTAACCAATTGTTACGCCAGTGTATATTCCCCGAAAACAGCGAGGTGCTAGCGGTAGTCCTGAAGCTTTGTCACCCGCAGGGCCTTGCGCCCGTGGGTGGTCATCGCCCGCACCCAACTGTCGAATTCCTCGCTCGACAGGCTATACATATCCAGCGCCTCCTCGCGCGAAATCATACCGGCGGCCACAGCGGTAACCACGGTGGCCTTGCGCCGCGCCACCCAGCGCTTGGTATTCACCGATGGCAGGTCAGACCTCGACAGGATGGTGCCATCGGGCAGCATCACATAAACGGGCCCCTTTTGTCGTCTGATATACATGTTCCCTCACTTTGATATTTCCCACGAAGCCACCTTGCGCCGCGCGCCTTAACGAAATATGAAAGCCCCCTTGGGAAGTGCCTAAAATTCGCTTATATTGTTAGGAAAAGTGGAGCCGATCATGCCTGAAACCGCCCTCAACAGCCTCGGATTCGCCAAGCCCCCGGGCGAGACCCGCGTGGTGGTGGCGATGTCCGGCGGGGTGGATAGCTCGGTGGTGGCCGCCATGCTGGCGCGGGAAGGTTACGACGTTGTCGGCGTCACCCTGCAGCTTTACGACCACGGCGCGGCGCTGGCCAAAAAGGGGGCCTGTTGCGCGGGGCGCGACATCCACGACGCCCGCCGCGTGGCCGAGGAAATGGGCTTTCCCCATTACGTGCTGGACTATGAAAACATCTTTCAGGAAACCGTGATTGACGAGTTCGCCGACGCCTACCTTGCCGGCTCCACCCCCGTGCCCTGCATCCGCTGCAACGAGCGGGTGAAGTTCAAAGACCTCTTGGCCACCGCCAAAGACCTGGGCGCCGATTGCATGGCCACCGGCCACTATATCCAGCGCCTGATGGGCGCAAACGGCCCCGAGCTGCACCGCGCGGCGGATTTCGACCGCGACCAGAGCTACTTCCTGTTTTCCACCACCCCCGAGCAGCTTTCCTATCTGCGCTTCCCGCTGGGGCACCTGAAATCCAAGGCCGAAACCCGGGCGCTCGCCGCCGAATTCGGCCTTAGCGTGGCCGATAAGCCCGATAGCCAGGATATTTGCTTTGTGCCCAACGGCTCCTATGCCGACGTCATCGAAAAGCTCCGGCCCGGCGCGGCGGAACCGGGCGATATTGTTGACCTTGAGGGCAATGTCCTTGGCCAGCATAAAGGCGTGATTCGCTATACCGTGGGCCAGCGTCGCGGCCTTGGCATAGGCGGCGGAGACCCGCTCTATGTGATCCGGCTGGATGCGGACAAACGGCAGGTTGTCGTTGGCCCGCCCGAGGCGCTGACCACCCGTTCGGTGCGCCTGAAAGAAGTCAACTGGCTGGGCGACACTGCCTTTGACACTGCCCCAGAGGGCGGGTGGGAGGTCGCCGTCAAGGTGCGCTCCACCCGCCCCCCCATACCGGCGCGCCTTATCCCGACAGGGCCGGACACCGCCCGGGTAGACCTGCTCGGCCCCGAAGCCGGAGTCTCCCCCGGGCAAGCCTGCGTGTTCTACGCCGCTCAGGGAAGCCGTGTGCTCGGGGGCGGCTGGATCATATCGGCCTGACTCCGTCCGCCGCTAACGGCGTGGGCGCAACAGTTGCGCGCGCTCTGACGCCACAAAAGTTAATAAATCGGGGTGCGGACATGTGTCGTCTTTCCGTCGGACTCCTGTCGTCTTTTTGCCCCGCACCTCACCTCTCGGCAACCCCTGCGGGTAATACACCGGTTTTCCGGTGCCATAGCGCCGGACAACTGCTGGTTACGGCGGTCCCACCTGTACGTATCACCCCGAAATCTGCAGTGTTTCGACTATATGATTTGTGCCTGAATGTAGAGCCGAAACGCTTTAAGTATGGCAACGGGTCAATCAATACATGCCCCTGCAGACATGTCTGCAGGGGCATGTGTCAGCGCACGAAATATCGGCAGGCGCAATCGCCCAAACAGGCCAAGGCACCCCACCCCCGCACCCGCTCCGGCTGCCCCGAGGCGGGGCTGGTTGGGGCCGCGATCAGATAAGAGTGGTTAAGCTATAACTGGCTTCGCTCTTCTTCAAATACTCAACCCGACCTGCCACAAACGCCCCTGCTTGCATCGCGGCGCGGGTATGAAGTTACAAAGCCGAACAACGGTTTGCGCGCCGCCACCGAGGCGACGCCGAGGCCAGGCCCAACGGGAGGTGTCGATTTGCGAAGCAAATCGTGCGCCGACGGGCGGGAGAGCCCGGTTGCCCCTGGCGCTACGGGATCAGCAGCGAGCTGTCGCCATAGGAAAAAAAGCGGTATTTGTGGGTAATTGCGTGTTTGTAGATGTCCCGGGTGCGGTCCAAACCGATCAGCGCCGCCACCAGCATCAACAGGGTGGATTTGGGCAGGTGGAAGTTGGTCATCAGGGCCGACGTCACCTTGAAATCATAGCCCGGGGTGATGAAAATATCGGTGTCACCCGACCACGCGCCGATCTTGCCCTGCCCAGTGGCCGCCGTTTCAATGATCCGCAGGGCCGTGGTGCCCACCGGAATCACCCGCCCGCCGCGTGCCAGAGTCCGCGTAATCTCCGCCGCCGCCCCCTCGGAAACTGCGCCCCATTCGCTGTGCATCTTGTGCTCGGCAATCACCTCGGTTTTCACCGGCAGGAAGGTCCCTGCTCCCACATGCAGGGTTACATCCGTGCGCTTCACCCCGGCCTCTGCCAACCCCGCCAGCAGCGCCTCGTCAAAATGCAGCGAGGCCGTGGGGGCGGCCACCGCGCCGGGTTCCTTGGCAAAAACCGTCTGGTAATCCACCATATCCCGCGCATCAGCAGGGCGTTTGCTGGCAATATAGGGCGGCAGGGGCATTTGCCCGAGGCGCAGGAAGCTCTCGTCCAGCGCCGCCCCGGACGCGGAAAACCGCAGGTCCACCTGCCCGTCCACCTTGGCCAGAACCTCGGCGCGCAAATCCCCGAACATCACCACGTCGCCCACGGCCAACCGCTTCATCGGTCTGGCCAGCGCCCGCCATGTGTCGCTGCTGAGCCGCTCGACCATTGTGGCCTCGATCTTCGAGACCCCCGCGCCATGGGTGGTGGCCCGCGTGCGGGTGCCAAACAGCCGCGAGGGAATGACTTTGGTATTGTTGAACACCAGCAAATCCCCTTCCCGCAGCCATCGATCGAGCGCCGCAACGGTCGAATCATGCAGCGCACCGCTATCAGACACCAGCAGTCGCGAGGCCGAACGCGGCACAGCAGGGCGCAGGGCGATCAGCTCTTCGGGGAGGTCAAAGTCAAAGTCACTCAGGGTCAGCATTACATGGCTCTCAAGTTGTTTCGCGCCCTGCCTTAGCGCCATAAGGCGGCAAGCGTAAGAGGGATAACGGCGATTCCCCGCTTGAATCGCAAAAACTCATGGTTAACGGGTGTTAATTGGTTGCCGTAAGGGTAAATTCGCCCTATTCATACCGCACCGTTTCACGCCAGACCAAGGCCGTCTTTATGCGCAATCCCGATGCAGAAAACAATAACGCGCCCGAAACGGGGCTGGCGCATTTTCTGCCGACGCAAACCATCAGCTTTTCCGACAGCCACGGGGTGCACAGCTTCACGCTCTCGCCGGTTAAACGGCTGTTTCTGGTGCTTGGGGGCATGGCGCTGGTGATGTGGGGGGTCATTGCCACGGTCACGGTGGTGCTCAACAGCGCCGCCGATACCAAAATGCGCCAGCGCTCGGCGGCCCTGACCATGGCCTATGAAAGCCGCCTTGAATCACTGCGGCAGGAACGCGCCCTTCTGGCGGCACAACTGGAGAAGACCACCGCCCGCATGCAAGTCGCGAAATCGCGGCTTATGGCCCAGCAGGAAAGCATTTTGCAAATCGGGGCCGAGCGGCAGGAAATGGAAACCGAAATTGCCGCCATTCAAAACCAGTTGGAAGCCGCGCTGGTCAGCCGGGATGCTGCCGTCCAGAGCGCCAACCGCTATGAAACCCAGCTTGCCGCCCTGCAAAACCTGATGACAGAGCGGCTCGGTGGCCAGCAAGACGAGGTCGCCGTGGTGACCTCGATGACAGAGGCTCTGGCCGATGCGGTGCAGGCCCGCGACGAAGAATCAAAGAAGGTCGAGGCGTTACGCACCGAACTTGATGCCCTCGAGCTTCAGCGCAACCTGAACGCCCAGCGGCAAGACCGGATGCTCAGCCAGCTTGAAGATGCGCTCACCGTTTCTATGGTGCCGCTGTCCAACATGTTCGAGGCCGCCGGGCTGGATGTGGACAGCCTGCTGGCGAATGTGCGGCAAAATTATTCCGGCACAGGTGGCATTAGCAGTGAACGCGCCGAAGCCTTGCCGGAATTTGACGCCCGCGTGCAGGCCATTCTTGCCAAGCTCGATGACCTTGCTTCGCTGAACGCCGCGGCCGCGCGCATTCCGCTTGTGCTGCCGCTGCATTCCGGCTATCGCCTGAGCAGCCCTTTTGGCCCCCGTGGCGGACGGTTGCACAAGGGCATAGATATGGCCTCGAGCCTCAACACCCCCGTTTACGCCACCGCCGACGCCACCGTGAAATTTTCCGGTGTGCAAAGGGGCTATGGTAATGTGGTGGTGCTTGACCACGGGGGCGGTTATGAGACATATTACGCCCACCTCAACCGGCGGCTCGTGACCGTCGGGCAAACCATCTCACGCGGCGACCGTATCGGGCTGATGGGAAATACCGGGCATTCGACCGGTGTGCACCTTCACTATGAAATCCGCAAGGATGGCGTCGCACTCAACCCAATGATCTACATAAAGGCAGGACGAAATGTTTACTAAGAAATCCGAATCCACTGATTCCTCTTCCCCCAGCGCGGCAAAAGCCGCATCATCCGCACCGGCCAAACCCACAGGCACCGCTTCCGCACCCGCTGCGAGCGCGGCCAACAAGCCAAAGCCGGCCCCTTCGGTGCTGTCTTCTGACCTCACGGTGACCGGCAATCTGACCACCTCTGGCGACATCCAGATTGAAGGCAAGGTCGAGGGCGATATCCGCGCCCACCTGCTTACCGTTGGCGACAGCGCCACGGTTAAGGGCGAATGCGTGGCCGATGATGTGGTGGTCAATGGCCGTGTTGTGGGCTGCGTGCGCGGGCTTAAGGTGCGCCTTACCGCCTCGGCACGGGTGGAGGGAGATATTATCCACAAAACCATCGCCATCGAAAGCGGCGCGCATTTTGAAGGCTCGGTCAAGCGCGAAGATGACCCGCTGGCGGGGAAGAAAAAGAGCAGCTAAAACGCCGGAATTACCTGTATTTACGCGCGTGCAATTTGATTGCGCGCGCGTTTTTGTTTGAAGGCCGGTGCAGATTATACCGAACCCATTTCCGGCGCGGCGCGTCAACCACCACGCCTGGGCCAGCTTAGCACCCGCGCCGCACTGAAACGCCAGCACTTGTGGCCACGTAGCAAGGGCACTCTGAATTGCGGCCAACTCCCCTCCTGCATCACCACAAAAACCGCCGTTGCCGCGCGGCGCGGGTAAAATATCTCAAAGCCATGCGAAGCCAGACGCGCCGCACCGAGGCGAAGCCGAGGCCACGCCCAACGGGAGGGGGCGATTTGCGCAGCAAATCGTGCGCCGACGGGCGGGAGGCGTTGTCAGGTGTTGGAAAAGGCGCGCAAGGAGAGGTTTTTTTGGAAGAAATGCAAGTGCGGGTTCTATTATTGTGGCGCCGGCATGCCAGCAAGGCTAACCAGCGCCCGAAGAAAGCGACGCTAGAAACACGTTTCCCACGTAAACTCCGCCCCGTAGCTCTCGAAATCAGCCGCGCCTATGCCGTCATAAAAGCCGGAAAGCTCTAGCCCGCCACAGCGGGCAAACCGGTGCGCGAGGCCAAAGCTCAGCCGCGCGCGGCCGCCCTGATAGCCCGGCGCGAGGGCGCTGCCGGAGCTATAGCTCCATGTGCCAGAGGCCCCGGCTTTCAGCGTCGTTACCGCGTTCAGCGCCACTTCCACATCCAGCCCTGCCGAGACCTGCGCCAGGCCGATGGTCTGCGCTGCTATCAGGTTACCGAAGCCATCGACATAGGCCGCCTGGCTGTCGCTGGTATATTTGGCGTCAAGATACGGCAGCAGGGTCAGCTTGCCCCGCGTAATCTCGCCGGTAATCCCGAGCGTGGCCAGCCAACGCTCGGTGCTGAAGGCATCGGTATAGGTGCCCAGAGGCGAAACCGTGTTGGCACTTTGGCCATAGAGCAGCGAGCCCTCGAAATAGAGCGGCTGGTGCGGGAGTTTGGCCACAAAATAGGGGCCGAGCAGCCAGCCGTTGCCCTCGCTTACCGCCGCGCCGTTAACCTCCCGCAGGTGGTCAAATTGCAGCATACCGCCGAGCAGAAAAGTATCCGAAAGCCTTGAATGGCCGCCCAATGCGCCAAACACATATTGGCTTGGCGCGCCAAGATCGGTGCTCCAGTTGGCATTCAGCCGCGCCCAGATCGGGCCGCCGAACCCGCTGTCAAACACCACAGAGCCGCCGCCGCGCGTTACCTCTGCCGCAAATTGCCCCCCTGCGCCGCCACGCAGGAAATCCGTCAGAGCGGGCTGGTTGGAAAGCAGCGCATTGGCGCGGGTCTGCATAAAGTGCGCAACGGTAGCGGTTGTGCGGGCAGCGGTCACGTTGAGGCTGGAAACCGTGGCCGAGGCCACATTGCCATTGCCCGCCGCATCCTGCGCCACATTCGCGGCAACAGACATGGTCAGATCAGCCGCACCCGTTGCCGAAACGCTGGCCGTATACACCGCCCCGCTGCCGCTCAGCGCGGTGACCGCTCCGCCCGAGATGGTTATATCGGCCGCGGAGAACCCTGTTACCGCCTTGGAAAACGTGATGGTGGCAGCAAAGCTGGTGGGGCCGGTTATCTCGGCAGGCAGGCCCGTGATCCCCACGCTCGGAGCCGTCAAATCTGCCGTGGCGTTCAAGGTGTTGGACACCGAGTTGGACACGCCCGCCCTGTTTTTCACCCTGCCGGCGGGCAAAGAGATGGAGACGGGACCACTTCCGATAGGCGTGGCTGTCAGCGTAAATGTCTGCGGGTCGGTAGCCAGCGGGCCGCGCGAAACCAGCGTGAGGGCGCTCAGAGTGAGGTTTGTGCTGCTGAAATCCGAAAGGGTAAGCCCGCCAAGCGCGGTGTCGTCCAGATCATTCGGAAAGGTCACGGTGACGGTTTGCGGCGCGCCAATGGGGCTGGTCAGACCCGAAAGCACGGGGGTGAGGCTCAGCAGCGAGTCAGCAACCGTGACGGTGCCTGTGGCCGTGCTACAGCCGATCGCATCGCAGGCTTGCAGGGTTACCGTATATACGCCCTGCGTGGGATAATAATGCACAGGATTTTGCAGCGAACTGGTAAAGCCGTCGCCAAAGCTCCACGCCCAACTTGTCAGCGTCTGCCCCGAGGTCGGGGTGCTGCTATCGGTAAAGCCGACGATAAGCGGCGACGGCCCTGCGGACGGTGAAAATGTGAAGCTGGCCGCAATCGGCGTTGGCGCCACAGCGGTGGCCGTCAATGGTGTGGCCGCTGTGTTGAGGTTGCCCGCAAGGTCCGCCATCAGCCCCGCGTCGATGGATACCGAAACCGGCCCCGCCCCCGTGGGGGTAACATCAAAGCTATAGCTTAGGGCGCTGGCCGCCAAAAAGTTGGAAACCGTCGCCCCCGAGACGGTGACATCGGCCAGTGTAAAGCCGGTCACATCTTCAAGGAAGGTCACCGTTACGGGGGAAACCGCCCCCGCATATACCGTGCCCGTAAGGCCGGACAGCACCGGCTGCGGCGGGGTGAAATCTGCGGTGGCTGTCAACGTGTTGGAGACAGAATTAACGTTTCCAACACTATCGGCTACGCTCCCCGCCGAAATTTTTACCGTAATCGCACCGGAAGCCACAGGCGTAACCTGAAACGTATAGTCCCCGGGGGTGATTTGGATTGTCAGGCTGGACGCTGTTGCATTTGTCAAAGTCAGGTCGGACAATGTAAACCCCGTGACCGCCTCGCCAAAGCTCGCGGTTACGGTTTGCCCCCCCGCACCGACAGTGCCGGAAAGGCCGGAAAGCGTAGCAGTGGGCGGCGTGAGATCAGCAATGGCGGACAGCGTGTTGGAGGCGGTGTTGGGGGTCGCGGCAAGGTTCGTTGCGCTCCCCGCCGGAACCTGCACGGAGATCGTGCCAGAGGCCGAGGGCGTGATGTCAAAGGCATAATTTGCCGTTCCGGTCGGGCCCACCGTCCTGAAATTGGATACCGTTGCATTTATCAGGTTCAGGTCTCCCGCCGTAAACCCGGTAACCGATGTGCTGAACTGCGCCGTTACCGGATGCGGCCCCGGGCCGATGATGCCGGCCAGGCCGGAGAGTGTAACCGTGGGCGGCACTGGAGGCGATGTAACGTTCACCGTGGAATTCAGCAACGCGGCGGAAGGGCCTGGAAATGTGCTCGCTGGTGGCCCGTAAGACATGGACAGATTAAAAGAGTGGTCGACAGTCTGTCCATTACTACTGAATTTAAAGTGGAGGGTGCAATTCATTCCTACGGAACTGCCGTCGTTTGGTAGTATAAACTGTATGGCGCTAGAGCCTCTTCTCGTGCCAGGAACGGAACAAGAAAGAGACTGGATTGCAGGGCGAAAAAGGCCACCCCCCCTGTAATAACTCACCGTGACGGTTCCAATACCGGGGGCAACGCTTAAATCAATCTTATAGCCATTTTGCAAAGCGCCTTTGTTATGATGACACGTGTTGTTCGTTGTATCCACATAAACGGGGTTGTTAGCCGTGCTAAAAAAAGATCCGCATGCGAACGACCCCGCCGCCGCGTTCTGTGCCCAGAGCGACAGGGCACACACCGCCAGAAAACGCAATACAGGTATTAACTTCAACATTTCTCACTCCACTGTTCACAAGGCACATGCAGCGTGTCCGGAAAACAGCCCATCAATAGCCAGCGATCCGCTTACACGCGGTCTTTCCCTTACGAAAAGCTTAACAAGGTGTTAAATCTGCAGTCAAAGTCATAATGTGGTGAAAAATGCGCATTTCATGGGAAAATTCGTCTTTTGTCGCCTATTTGACAGCCCCGCCACCCTGCAAAACCTCCAACCAGTGATTGCGTTGCGCCGCCGGATTTGCTAGGGTTCGCCACAATATATTGTGTTCCAGCAAGGTGATTCAGCGTGAGCGACGAGAGCGACAAAACCCAAGGCGACGAGCCGCAGAAATACGTCTATGACGGGCCGAGCATTGCCGTAGAAGAGGAGATGCAAACCTCCTATCTCGACTACGCGATGAGCGTAATCGTTTCCCGCGCCATCCCTGATTTGCGCGACGGGCTGAAGCCGGTGCACCGGCGCATTCTGTATTCGATGTATGAAACCGGCAACACCTTTGACAAGGCTTATCGCAAATCCGCCCGCCCCGTTGGCGACACGATGGGGAAATACCACCCCCACGGCGACAGCGCCATTTATGACGCGCTGGTGCGCATGGCGCAGGATTTTTCCATGTCGCTGCCGCTGCTGGATGGTCAGGGCAATTTCGGCTCCATGGATGGCGACAAGGCCGCAGCCATGCGTTACACCGAGGTGCGCATGCAAAAGGTGGCGAATTTCCTGCTCGCCGACATCGAAAAAGACACGGTCAATTTTCAGGACAATTACGACGGCAAGGACCAGGAGCCAAGCGTGCTCCCTGCCCGCTTCCCCAACATGCTGGTGAACGGCGCGGGCGGTATTGCCGTGGGCATGGCCACCAACATCCCGCCCCATAACCTGGGCGAGGTGATCGACGGCACGCTGGCGCTGATGGACAATCCCGATATGAGCGTGGATGAGCTGGTCGAGATCATCCCCGCGCCGGATTTCCCCACCGGCGGCGTGATCCTTGGCCGCTCCGGCGCCCATAAGGCCTATCGCGAGGGGCGCGGTTCGGTGGTGATGCGCGCCAAATCCACCGTCGAGGAGATCCGGAAAGACCGCTATGCCATTGTGATCACAGAGATTCCCTATCAGGTCAACAAGGCCACGATGATCGAGAAGATCGCCGAACTGGCGCGGGATAAACGCATCGAGGGCATCGCCCATGTGCAGGATGAATCCGACAGGTTCGGCGTGCGGGTGGTGATCGAGCTGAAGCGGGACGCAACGGCAGAAGTGGTGCTGAACCAGCTTTACCGCTACACCCCGCTGCAAACCTCGTTCGGCTGCAACATGCTGGCCCTGAATGCAGGTCGGCCTGAAACCCTGACCCTGAAGAAATTCCTCAGCGAATTCATAGCCTTTCGCGAGGAAGTTGTGGCGCGCCGCACCGCGTTTGAGTTGCGCAAGGCCCGCGACCGCAGCCACATTCTGTGCGGCCTCGCCGTGGCGGTGTCCAACGTGGACGAGATCGTCGCCACCATCCGTGCCTCGGCCAATCCGGCGGAAGCCCGTGAAAAGCTGATGACGCGGCGCTGGCCCGCCCAGGACATCGCCGATTATATCCGCCTGATCGATGACCCCAGCCACACGATGAACGAAGATGGCACCTATTTCCTCTCTGAAACCCAGGCCCGGGCCATTCTGGAGCTGCGCCTGCAACGGCTCACCGCCATGGGAGTGCAGGAGGTGACCGACGAGCTGGTGGAACTGGCGGGCAAGATCAGGGATTATCTGGAGATTCTGCGCTCGCGCAAGCGGATCATGGCGATTATCGCTGCGGAACTGGCCGAAGTAAAAGAGCTTTTTGCCGTGCCGCGGCGCACCGAAATTGTGGAATACGCCGCCGATATGGACGACGAAGACCTGATCGAGCGCGAGGATATGGTGGTGACGCTGACCAATTCCGGTTATATCAAGCGCACCCCGCTGGATGAATTCCGCGCCCAGAAGCGCGGCGGCAAGGGTCTGCAGGGGATGAACACCAAGGAGGAGGACTTCGTCACCACCCTGTTTGTCGCCAACACCCACACGCCCTTGCTGGTCTTCACCTCCGAGGGCATGGTTTACAAACTGAAAACGTGGAAACTGCCCCGGGGCGGCCGCAATGCGCGCGGCAAGGCGATCATCAACATTCTGCCCATCCCGCAGGGGGTAACCATCGCCGCAATAATGCCGGTAGACCGGGACGAATCCGAATGGGCCGACCTGCAAATCGTGTTCGCCACCAATCGGGGCAGCGTGCGCCGCAACGCACTTTCGGATTTCACCAATGTGATGCGCAACGGCAAGATCGCCATGAAGCTGGACGAAGGCACGCAGTTGATCAAGGCGCAGATATGCGACGAAAACAACGACTTCCTGCTGACCACCGCGCAGGGCAAGGCCATCCGCTTCCCCGTCACCGATGTGCGGGTGTTCAAGGGCCGTGACAGCACCGGCGTGCGTGGCATCAAACTGGCCGAGGGGGACGAGGTGGTGAGCATGTCGATCCTGCGCCACGTGGAAGCCACGCCGGAGGAGCGCAACGCCTATTTCAAGATGCGCAAGGCGGTGACGGGCGAGGACGGGGCCGAGGTGGAAGCGGGCGACAGCACCATCAGCCCCGAACGCTACGCCGAGCTTTCGGCGGCCGAGGAATGGATTCTCACCATCACCTCTGGCGGATACGGCAAACGCTCCTCGGCGCTGGAATACCGCATAGCCGGGCGCGGTGGCCAGGGCATAGCGGCGGCCAATCTGGGGCGGCGCGGCGACACCATCGTGGCCAGCTTCCCCGTAGAGGATGACGACCAGATCATGCTGGCCACCAATTCCGGCCAATCCATCCGCTGCCCCGTGGCCGGAATCTCGCGGCAAAGCCGTAGTTCATCCGGCGTGACAGTGTTCAAAACCGCCAAAGACGAAAAGGTGGTTTCGGTCGCGTGGATTGCCGAGCAAGGTGAAGAAGGCGATGGTGAAACATCCACCATATAAATCTCCGGTGCGAAAGCACCGGAGACAGGTCGTAGCTAGGCCCCATCTTTCAGCCACTCCCAAGGGCGGGCGAAATCGCCGAGCACGGCGGTGACGGCCTCGTCGGTGATCGACACATCCCCGGTTTTCACCTGAGCCACCAGCCCGCGCTTTTTGTCTTCGACAACCGCGGGCACATTGGCATCGAGCCCGGCCTTTTGCAGCGCCGCCGTATACACCCGGGCGATGGCCAGCTTGCGCAGCTCGTTCTTCAGGATCTTGCCAACAGCGGTTTTGGGGAGTTCGTCGAGAATTTCCACATATTTGGGCACCGCCGCCCGCTCCTCCACATGCTCTTTCAGGTGCGCCATAAGGTCGTCGGTGGTGACCGTCGCACCGGCCACCAGTTCCACATACACGCAGGGCACTTCGCCGGAATGGGCGTCGGGCTGGCCGATGGCGCCGGAAAGGGCGATGGCGGGGTGGCTGGCCAGGGCTTCCTCGATCTCGGCGGGGTCGATATTGTGCCCGCCGCGGATGATCAGATCCTTGGCGCGGCCGGTGATCCACAAGAACCCGTCGGCATCTATCCGGCCCAGGTCGCCGGTGCGCAGGTGGGTGCCGTTGGCAAACAGGCCTTCGTTTTTATCGGCATCCACATAGGTTGCCCCCACCATCACCCCCGGATTGGCCACGCAAATCTCGCCGACTTCATCCACCCCGCGCTCGTCCTTCACCCCGCCGGAGGGGTCGCAGTCAAAGATTTTCACGTCGCAATAGGGAAAGGGCAGCCCCACCGAGCCGATTTTGCGCTCCCCCGCCACGGGGTTGAGCGAAATCAGGCAGGTGGCTTCGGTCATGCCGTAGCCCTCCAGAATGCGCACGCCGGTGGCCTCCTCGAACTTTTTGAACAGCTCCACCGGCAGCGGGGCCGAGCCGCAAAGCGCGTATTTCAGCGAAGATACATCGGCATTGACATCCCGCTGCATCAGCGCCGCCACCGCCGTGGGCACGGTGACCATAAAGCTGGCCTTGTGGCGCTCGATCAGCTTCCAGAAATTGTCAAACACCCCGTCACCGCGATAACCCTGCGGGGTGGGCATCACCATTTGCGCCCCCGAGGCAAGGCAGGACATCAGGATCGGGTAAGCGGCAAATACGTGGAACATCGGCAAAGGGCAGAGCAGCACGTCATCGGGCCCCAGAATCTGGTATTCGGCGCACCAGCCGTTATAGATCATCCCCGAATAACGGTGCTGGGCCACCTTGGGCATCCCCGTAGTGCCGCCGGTATGGAAATAGGCCGCCACGCGGTCCTCCCCGGGTTCCACCCAGCCCAGAGTTTTGCTTTGCTTATCCGCCTCGGCGTTGAAATTCAGCACCTTGGCGTGGTGCCGGGCCGCCACCTTGGGCCGCAACAGCGGGATCAGCCAGGAAAGCGGCGGTTTAAGGTAGCGCTTCAGGTCCACCTCCAGAATGGTTTTCACATTCGGGGCCAGCGCCAC
>JALWPC010000419.1 GCA_026995265.1 Paracoccaceae bacterium | reverse complement strand
CGGCGTCAGCCGCATTTCAAAAAACAGGAGCCGAGTGAAACGAGGCGTACCGATTGTATTTCGAAACGTTTTTTTGCTTCGAAAAACCCGCTTTTGGTTTACTTTTTATCTTATTACTATCTTAACCTATCTTAACGACGCCCCTCGAAGCCCTGTTTTTCGGGCTTTGTCGGGTATTTTTTTGTAAAATTACGGACTTGTTTTTGTAAAATTACGGACTTGTTTTTGTAAAATTACGGACTTGTTTTTTTACAGATTACGGACTTCTATTTGTAACAATACTGTAAAGTTACAAATATATGCTACAATACAGGCATGGCAAAGAAAAAACCGAGCAAAACGATACACAAGAAAAACGAGGTAGTCAGGGGCATCGACGATTATTCGCTCGCAGCGCGTCGCGCGTTGAACGTCATTTATTATGCCGTTCAAAGGAATGAATTCTATAGGCATAACAAATTCAAAATCAAGATGACGACAATGCGGGAATTAATGGTATTAGAGAAAGATAATCGGTATATCGAGATCATTAAAAAGGCGATTAAGGATCTGCAAAGACCTATTGAATTGAACAATTACTATCATCCTATCCATGAGGTGAAATATCATTGGTACAGCACCGTTTTTTTAAGCGAAGCGGGCATCATGAAAGAGGGAAACGAATGGATTGTCACAGTAGGCGTTTCACCATTGATTTTACATCTCATGCAGACAAAAGGAAACTTTACCCAGCTTGATTTATTCAAGTATACGCAAAAATTGCGGACACGACACGCTTTCAAAATGTATGAATATTTACGGAGCTTCAAAGCGTATCGCTACATCGAAATCACACACGATCATCTCGTCAAATTACTGAACGTCGATGAGAATAAGCAAGAGTATAAATACTATTCTTCGATGCACCGCATGCTCGACCGCACGATAAATGAACTAAAAAAGAAAACCGACCTCGACACCCTCGAACTCGTGAAATCGAAACATCTCGGAAAGGAAAGAATTTACCGCATCGTTATCGATCCGAAAGCCAACGATATTTTCAAAG
>JALWPC010000418.1 GCA_026995265.1 Paracoccaceae bacterium | reverse complement strand
TCTTGGCGCCAGGCAAAATCGCCCGCACATCCGCCGCCAGCGCCCTGAGCGCCGCCACCACCGGAAACACCTCCGCGCCGGAGCGCAGCGTGGTTAGCCCCCGCAATTCCGAGCCAATGCAAAACGCTTCAACACCCCCCGCCAAGGCGCACAAATGCGCATAATGCAGAATAAAGCGCCGGTAAGACCACTCCGCGGGCCCCGTATAGGCCACGCCCACGCCGGAAGGCGCAAAATCCCCCACCGCCGCGTTGCCAAAAAACGCCGCCACTTCTGCATCCATGGCCGCCGTTTTGTCCGGCGTCCCCGCCTGCCCCGGCGCAATCGAGGCCGTTATCCGCCCCCGCCACGGAAAGGTGGACTGCTCCGCGCCGCCATAAGGGTCCGGCAAGCCGTTGCCCGCCGGAATATCCATCAGCACAAAGGGGTAAAACATCACGTCTTTCCCCTGCCCGTGGATCGCCGCAATGCTCTGCAAAACGCTTTCATCACAAGGCGTTCCGCCAAAATTCGGGCGGTTATCCGCATCGCGATTCATCAGCGGCACCAAAGCCCGCCCTGCCCCGCTCACTTGCCAAGCCATCGGATCACCGTCCACCGCCGCCTGCTCCACCTTCGGCGCAATCGTGCATTGGCCGCAACGCAGATCGTCGCCAAACCAGCTCACGACCAGAGACACCGATTCACAATTCGGCAAATCCCCCGCCATCTGGGAGAGCGACACCTCAAGGTCCGTCCCCCCCGCCTCGTTATTTACATTCGCCGAACGGCTCAAACCCTTGCCCTCAGGATAATGCACCGCATCCGTGGCCAATGCATACTCCCCCGAGCCCGGAATCAGCGCCACTGCTTTCACCTGCTCGGCCACGCTATCCATGCGCGCCCGAATAACCTCAAAGTTAAACTGTGGCACCCGATTGCCAAATGGCGTCAGGTCCAAATCCTCAAACACCACATAAGCCACGCCCCTGTAAGCGGGCGCATCCCCCTCAACCGCCACAATCGCAGGGTCCGGCATCTGGCTCTCGTCGCCTACATGCAGCCGCCAGTTTATCTCGCTCATATCAAGGCGCTTGCCATCGGCCCAGACCCGCCCGATGCGCGTGATCTCGCCTTCACACAGCGCGATCGCGAGGCTTACCGAATAGCTGTAATCCCGCACCTTGGGCCCGCCCAGCCCCTTGCCACCGCTGACCGCCACATGCTCCTTGAACCGGCTGGCCCAAATCACCTGCCCGCCAACCCGCATCGCGCCGTAAACCCGCGCCATGGGCCGCCCCTCGGCCGCCCCCTGCACGCGCAACGTGTCCACCCGCCCGTGCTCCACAGGGTCCGAGCCACCCAGCAAGCCCTGGTCGATAATATTCCCGATGGTGCCGCCCACCGCGCGGCCAATCACCGCCGCCCCGAGGCCCAGCACCGAGCCACCCACAGCCGAGCCGATTGCCCCGCCCGCCGCCGCCAATAAAATCGTCGCCATCTAAGCTCTCCCCTCAGGAATCCGAAATCGTCCGGCTATCCGCCGCGCCCACGCGGGCGTGAGCGGGCTTTCCACCACCCCGCGCCCCGAATAAGCATGAATTATTTTTTCCGCGCCCAAAGTGTCGTCTGACAAAATCGCAACGTGCTTAACCACGTTGCGCCCGAGCCGGAACAGCAGCACATCTCCCGGGCACGCCACCTCAACCTCGATCATATGCCGCTTTGCCGCGGGCAAAAGCCGCTCCACCCCGTCGGTTTCCGACCAATCCGGCGTATATGGCCCGGGGGTTTCCGGCTCCGCGCCGTGCAACTCCCGCCAGACCCCGCGCAACAGGCCGAGGCAATCCGCCCCGGCCTCTTTGCAACTCGCCTGATGCTGATAAGGGGTGCCAATCCACCCCCGCGCCAACGCCACCACGCGCTCACCCATGCAGCAGGCTCCCACCGTTATTTGTCCCGTCCGCACGCGGGAAATCCGTTACCCAGTCTTCCCCGGGGATGGTCGGAAAACCGCGGAAATTCAGCAGGTTAGAGAATTTGTCTTTACAGGTGCCCTGTCGCTTGTCACAGCCCACCACCAGCTCGGCCATATCGCCCACCTGCACCGGAGCCCGCAGCTCTTCCCAAAGCTCGATGTCGCGGAAATCCACCGCCGCCGCATCGACCTTTACAACCGAGACAACCCCCGCATTCCCGCCGCTCACCCAGCGCATATGCCCGTTGGCAAACCAGCCTGAATCCGCCGACGGCACCGCATCCACCAGCACCCGCCGCCCGTTCACTACGGAAAGCACCGAAACGGTTTCCACCCGCCCGGCAACACCGAGGTCCACGCCACAACGCACATCCCCGAGCACCGCGTCACAGGTTGGCACATAGCCCCGCCCCAGCGGCTTGTTCAGCCCCTCGGCCAGAGAGCGCAACTCCACCTCAAAGGCGGTTTCCCCGCGGCGCACCTCGCCCAGAGTGCCGCGAAACACCAATTCCCGCACCGAGACATCATCCCAGTTCACCAGCCACTGCACCACCTCCGCGCGGTCAAACTTGCCAGCCAGAATGTCGGCATCCTGCAAGCCAACCGCGCTCAAGGCCCCCACGGCCTGCCCGTTATCCACGCTCAGCCCCGTGCTGCTCTCCAACGCCGAAGCATCCATCCCAGACCCGGCCAGATAGGTCTGCCCGTCAAATTCAATGTCGCGGTCATGGTCGGTGAAGCCAAACGAAACCCCGTCTTTGCGCACCAGCCGCCAACACCGGCAGATCGTGGTTGCGCCGCTATCGAGCAGCGCCTGAAACTCAGCAGAAATGCCCATCACACCCGCACCTCCACCACCGGAATCGCCGGAATTTCTCCGGCCGCAAACGCCCCCGAGCTGGCCTCGATCCGGTCGGTATCAAAGCGCACCGGCACGTCGAACTCATACCCCGCCGTCAGGATCGCATCCAAAGGTGGCGCCACCATAAAGCTGATGATACCCGTGGTGTAATCGAGGCTGTAATGCACACCCTCCTCCAGCACATCCCCCGCCAGCGCTACCGCCACACGCCCCTCAACGGGCTTGCTGATCACGCGCTCGTAATTGAACGCGCCCGAGCGGTAGTTCTTGATCAGCGGGAAATCGGTGCGCACCCCGTCGCCGGTGCCGAATTTCTGGTCCAACGGCCCGAAATCTTCCGAGGGCAGGCAGGATTTGTAATCCGTCCAGTCCTTCCAGCGGAAGCCGAAAAGCTGCCCGTGGCGGGCCTCGAAAAACGCAAACACCTCGGCGAGATCATCGAGTGAACGCATCCCCAGCCCCGCATCATAGCGCCGCCGAGACTGCGCCCAGGGGCTGTTGCGCTCCTCAAACCCGTTGCTCAGCGTCACGATTTCCGTGCGCCGCTCCGGCCCGCCACTGGACCCGAAAGACAGTGCCGTCGGAAACCGAACCTCGTGAAAATTCATCCGAACCTCCCCCTTTTCAAACCAAAAATCCACCCGAAAAGACCTTTGAAAACCCGCGCAGAAACCCACCTCACTAAACTAGTTTAATAGAGTAAGAATAGTTTGTATTTTTTCGCGAATTATCAGTGTCTTATCGGAATTTTATCGCAAAGATTTCACCACGGAAACCAGCCTACAGATTCCGCCGCCCATGCGCCAAAGCCCGGCTGTATTGCGCCGCGATCTGCGCCTTGGAGCGCTGGAACCCGGCCACATCCGGCGTGGTGATGTTCATGGTCACATTCACCGTGCCACCCCCGCCGCCGCGTACGCCAAGCTTGCCATCGGCCCCGCGTGCCAGCGGCATAATCGCCTCCGGCCCTGCCTCGCCCATCAGCCCCATGCCGCCCCGCATCGGAAAATGGGTCGCCTGAGACACCACACCACCCTTGGCAAAGGGTTGCACCCGACCGTTGGAAAACGCCGCCCCGTTTTCGAACGGCAAAATCCCCTGCATCAGGTTCTGCAATCCGCCACCAATCAGGTTGCCCAACTGCCCTGTCACCGGTTTGAGAACTGAATCCAGCGCCGAATTGGCAATGGAGAGAGACAGCCCCTTTAGCACATCCGTCAGCTTGCCGCCATCAAATACCAGCGCATCAAACGCACTGCGCAGGCTGCCGCCGACCGAGCGCTGAAAGCTCGTCGCCTGCGCACTCGTTGCGGCCATCACGCCGGAAACCCCGCTCAGCTCTTTCTTGAACGCCGCCGTTACCGCTTCGGTGCTGGCTATGGAGCCCGCCAGGTCCCCCAATGCCAGGTCCAGGTTCCCGATATCCGCTGTTACCTCAACCATTGTCTTCCTCCTTGTCAGGATACATTGCCATCAGTTCGGCCAGCCCCGAGCGGTCCATCGCCCGCGCACCGTCCAGCCCTGCCATCAGAGCCAGTTCCGCCGGGGTCAGCGCCCAGAACTGGTCTGGCAGCAGCCGCAACTGCCCCAGCCCCAGCCGCATCAGCGCGGGCCAGTCAAACCGCTTCATCTGTCACGCTGAAGGCCCGCTTCAGCAACTGCGCCCCCGCCTTTGCGGCGGCAATCGGCCCGCCCTCTATGGTGCCTGCCATCAGCGCTGCGCGGTCAATATC
>JALWPC010000417.1 GCA_026995265.1 Paracoccaceae bacterium | reverse complement strand
TCCTGCCACGCCTCCACATGCACCGAGGCGAACCGCCTGCCGGAGCGGTTCACCACCGCCCGCGCATAGGCATCCCTCGGCAGGCCGGAGCGCAGGTAGTCCACCGTAAAATCAATGGTTTTCGGGATCAGCTTTGGCCCCGTCGCCCCGGCCTCGAATTGGGGCCAGTATATCTGCCAGCCAAGTTCTATCTGCGCTGCGATCTCAAGGAACGCCCCCACCGCCCCGCCGTGCAGAGCGGGCAATATCGGGTTGCCCACCAGATGCTCGCTGTAAGGCAGGGTCGCGGTCAACTCGTCGCCGCGCCGTTCAAAAGTCACCCCAAGAAAGCCGATATAGGGAATGCCCCCGACCAACTCGGCCAAAGCCGCATCGCGCCGCTGCTTGATCACCTGCACAGGCTCGGGCTTTTTCATGCTTTCGCCCCTTCCACCGTAAACGCCCCCGCCGCCGTGGCCACCGGTGCCTCGCCCTCGTCATAGGCAGTGGCCCGCACAAAGGCCACACTGCGGGTTACGCGGTAGCACTCGGCCTCGGCCCTGAGCCGCTGCTCTGGCGTGGCGGGGCGCATATAGTCAATCCGCAGGTCAATCGTCGCGGTGCCACCATGGCTTTGCGGGTGGCTGACCACCGCCGTGCCCATCGCCGTATCGAGAAGCGCCGTCACCACGCCGCCATGCAGCACCCCCGTTTCCGGGTCACCGACAAAGCGCGCATCATAGGGCAAGGACATGGTGGCCTTGCCGGAAAACACCTCGTCTATCTGCATGTTCAGCGCAACAGCATGGGGGATGGCCCCGATAAATTGCTTGGCAATGCGGGCTTTTTTCTCGGGCATAGCGGCCTCTCTGGTTCAAAATCCTGCCCTATCAGCCGTGTTTCGAGGCCAAATTGCAAGCCTTTTTCAATATTCCACATTTTTTTGGCGGTTTTAATATGAACAAAGTTACAATGCTTGAATCCAATATATTCAGGCATTTAGATGTAATTTTCCATCACAGGATGTGCCGGAATCGTGAGTTGACGGCTTATGTTACTTACGTTAACGTCAACGTAACTTGAAGCCCCGCAAAAGCCTATTACGTCAACGTCAATCAAACTGAGGAGGATCTGTTATGGATAACAAAACATATACGATTGGCGAAATGTGCGAGGCTTTCAGCGTGACCCCGCGCACCCTGCGCTTTTACGAGTCAAAAGAGCTGCTATTCCCGCAGCGCGTCGGGCAAAAGCGGCTTTTCACCAAGTCGGATCGCGCGCGGCTCAAGCTTATTCTGCAAGGCAAGCGCTTTGGCTTTACCCTTGAGGAGATCCGGCAGTTGCTGGAGCTATACAACATCGACGATCAACAAACCACCCAGCTTACGCGCACCTACGAGCTTGGCATCGAGCGGCTCGCCGCCATGAAGGCCCAGCGCGACGAGCTTAACAACGCCATTGAAGATTTAGGCGAACAGCTCGTCTGGGTCGAAAATGCCTTGGCCGAGCGCGGCCTGAAAGCCGCCGAATAAACGGAGAGAAATATGCCCATCTACACCCCGCCCCAAAAGGATATGGAATTCATTCTGCACAATGTGCTGAAGGTCCACGAATCCGCCACCCCCGGCTATGACGAGCTGGAACCGGATTTCACGGGCGCTATCCTTGAAGAGGCGGGGAAGATCGCGCGGGACGTCATGGCCCCCCTGAACGAGGTCGGCGACCGCGAGGGCTGCACCCTGGAAAACGGCATTGTCCGCACCCCCAAGGGCTTCAAGGAGGCCTTCGACACCCTGCGCGAGGGCGGCTGGACAGGCCTGGATTGTGACCCGGAATATGGCGGCCAGGGCATGCCCTATGTGCTCAACGCCGCCGTGGGCGAAATGCAGGCGGGCAGCAATATGTCGCTGAACATGTATCCGGGGCTGACCCACGGGGCCTATTCGGCCATTCATGCCCATGCGTCGGATGAGTTGAAGGCGAAATTCCTGCCCAAAATGGTCACCTGTGAGTGGACCGGCACCATGAACCTGACCGAACCCCATTGCGGCACCGACCTGGGCTTGCTGCGCACCAAGGCCGAGCCTTCGGGCGATGGCAGCTACAGGATCACCGGCCAGAAAATTTTCATCTCGGCGGGCGAGCATGACATGGCGGAGAACATAATCCATCTGGTGCTGGCCAAAATCCCCGGCGGGCCGGAGGGCGTGAAGGGGATTTCCCTGTTCATCGTGCCGAAATTCCTCGTGAAAGAAGATGGCAGCCTTGGCGCGCGCAACGGCGTCGCCTGCGGCAACCTCGAAGAAAAAATGGGCATCCACGGCAATTCCACCTGCGTGATGAATTATGACGGGGCCGAGGGCTATCTGGTGGGCGAGCCCCACAAGGGCCTGCGCGCCATGTTCACCATGATGAACGAAGCCCGGGTTGGCGTTGGCCTGCAAGGCCTCAGCCAAGCCTATGCCGCCTATACCAATGCCGTTGAATATGCCCGCGAGCGCCTGCAGGGCCGCGCCGTAACCGGCGTTGAAAACCCCGACGGCCCCGCCGACCCGCTGATCGTCCACCCCGACATCCGCCGCGCCCTGATGGACCAGAAGGCCTTCATCGAAGCGGGCCGCGCGTTCTTGCTGTGGGGGGCCAGCATGATCGACGCCCATACCCGCAGCGGTGATGAAGCCGCGCACGGGCTGGTGTCGCTGCTCACGCCGGTGATGAAAGGTTTCCTCACCGACAAGGGTTTTGAGTCCACCGTGCAGGCCCAGCAGGTGTTCGGCGGCCACGGCTATATCGAAGAGCAGGGCATGAGCCAGTTTGTGCGCGATGCCCGCATCACCATGATCTATGAAGGCGCCAACGGCGTGCAGGCGCTGGACCTCGTGGGCCGCAAGCTCGCCACCGATGGCGGCAAGCACGTGATGGCGTTTTTCGACCTCGTGAAGGGATTCATCAAGGACAATGCCGGGAACGAAGTGCTGAAAGCCGACTTCCTCGACCCCCTGAAAGCCGCCAGCAAAGACCTGCAAGCCGCCTCGATGTTCTTCATGCAGCACGGCATGAAAGACCCGAACGCCGCGCTGGCTGGCTCCACCGATTTCCTGCACCTCTTCGGCCACACCTGCCTCGGCCTGATGTGGGCGCAAATGGCAAAAGCCGCGCAAGAGGCGCTGGACGCGGGCGCGGATGACGAAAAGTTCATGCAAAATAAGCTGGTCACCGGCCGCTATTATATGCAACGCTTGCTGCCGGAAACCGGCCTGCGCCTGGCCCGCATCACCAGCGGCGCCACCCCCGTCATGGCCCTTGCTGCCGAGGATTTTTAGCCTATGAATTTCGCCAACCTGCCCTCCGCCTGGATGAGTGACGAGCACAAAATGCTCGAGGAAATGACCCATGCGTTCTTTCAGGAAAAATGGCAGCCCAAATATGACAAGTGGCGCAAACAGGGGCAGATGGACCGTGATAGCTGGTATGAGGCGGGCGAGCTTGGCCTGCTCTGCGCCTCAATCCCCGAAGAATACGGCGGCGCGGGTGGCGATTTCGGCCATGACGCGGTGATCTACCTGGTGGCAGGGCGCGAGAACCTCGCGAGCTGGGGCAATGGCATCCATTCCGGCATCGTCGCGCACTATATTCTCGCCTATGGCACCGAAGAGCAAAAGCAGCGCTGGCTGCCCAAAATGGCCACCGGCGAGCTGGTGGCGGCGCTGGCGATGACCGAGCCAAGCGGTGGTTCCGACATGCAGCGCATCAAAACCCGTGCTGAAAAGCAGGGCAACGCCTATCGCATGACCGGGGCCAAAACCTTCATCACCAACGGCCAGCATGCCGACCTTATTTTGGTCGCTTGCAAAACCGGCGAGGAAGACGGCGCCAAGGGCATATCGCTGATTATGCTGGAAACGGCGGGGGCAAAAGGCTTCACCCGTGGCCGCAACCTCGATAAAATCGGCCTGAAATCGGCGGACACCTCGGAACTGTTCTTCGATAATGTCGAGATCCCCCCCGAAAACCTGCTTGGCACCCAGGAGGGCCAGGGCTTTTATCAAATGATGGAGCAACTCCCGCAAGAACGCCTGATCATCGGCTGCGGGGCTGTCGGAGCGATGGAAGCCGGTGTGGCGATGACGATTGCCTATTGCAAGGAGCGGGAAGCCTTTGGCGGCCCGCTGACGCAATTCCAGAATACCCGCTTCAAGCTCGCCGAAGCCAAAACCAACACCGTGGTGGCGCGCGCCTTTCTGGATGGCTGCATATCGGCCCATCTGGCGGGCGCGCTGACCGTTGAAACCGCCGCCATGAACAAATACTGGCTTTCAGACTTGCAATGCGAGGTGCTGGATGAGTGCCTGCAACTCTTTGGCGGTTATGGCTATATGCAGGAATACCCGATTGCGGAAATGTGGACAGACGCCCGCGTTCAGCGCATTTATGGCGGCACCAACGAGATTATGAAAGAACTGATAGGGCGGAGCTTGTGATGGGCATCGGGTTAAAACTATTATGCCTCCGGCGGGAGTATTTTCAGAAGAATGAAGATGCGCCCTTGTCCGAAAACAAGGGCGACTTCACTCTTC
>JALWPC010000416.1 GCA_026995265.1 Paracoccaceae bacterium | reverse complement strand
GGTAGCGCGGTTTCGGGGTGACAAGCTGCGGGCGGATTCGAAGTTTCTGTACCATCCAAAGAATGAATCACGTCCCCGCACAAATGGGAATCCCCCAATCTTGCAAGGGTTCTATGCAACAACGCCGGATATTCCGCAAGCATGTAAATCCGGTTTCATGATGCGGAAAAATCGGCAATCCATTACCGGATTCAAACCTGGGTTGTTTGGCTAAGGGTACTTTTCCGACGACAGAATGTCCCGAATATGCAAAGATTGGCGCAAAACAAAAGGTCGCAGCATGGGAAAACTCACAGAAATCGCCCGCCTGATACCGGTGCTCATGCCCGCGCGCGTGGTTGCCATGTTTAACCCGAACCGCCCCGTTTATCGTGGCGCGATGATAGACCCGAAAGCCTTTGCCGTGGCGCGGCTGGTCAAGGCCATGCCTGCCGAGGTGGTGCCCGATCTGGAAGAGGGCCGGCAAAGGCTGCGGGATGTTGCCGCGCGGTTTGACATGCGCGTGGCGCTTGCACGGGTAGAGGACCTTGTGCTTGAAGGTGCCGATGGCCCGCTAAACGCGCGGCTGTTCTCGGATACCCGCGCCCGCAACCGCCCGGCGCTGGTTTATTTCCACGGCGGCGGCTTTGTGCGCGGTGATCTCGAAAGCCACCACCACACCTGCGCCAAGCTGGCCAAATGGAGTGGCTATACCGTGGTTTCGGTGGATTACCGCCTCGCCCCCGAGCATCCGTTTCCGGCCGCGCCGGAGGATTGCGAGGCGGCGTTCCTGTCGGTTGTTGCACAGGCCGGCGCGTTGGGCATCGACCCTGAAAACACCGGCGTGGGCGGCGATAGCGCAGGCGGCTGTCTTGCGGCCGTTGTGGCGCAGCAAAGGGCGGCCAAAGGCGGGCCGCAAGCGGCATTTCAGGTGCTGATCTATCCGGTGGTGGATGGCAACCTTGCCACCCCGTCCGTGGCGGATATGCCCGATGACGCAATTTTGCCCACCGAGGTGCTGGATTACTTCCTCAGCGCCTATCTTGGCAACTGGACCGACAAAAACGACCCGCGTTTTTCGCCGATTTTCGGCACCGGTTTTGCCGCCCTGCCACCGGCGTATATCGTCACCGGCGGCTTTGATCCGCTGGTGGATGACGGCAAGGCCTATGCCGACAAGCTTAGCGCCGCCGGCGTGGCGGTCACCCACAGGTTTTTCCCCGGCCAAATTCACGGCTTTATCAGTCTCACCCGGGTGATCCCGCAAGGGGTCGAGGCCTTGCACGGCATCGCGGACTGGCTGAAATCCCGCGCTTAGGCTTTTCATTTCGGAGAAAACGCCTATATTTGCGGCGTGCGCAAGGAGGTCTTGCGGGCAATATCGCATTGCGGAGGACGCACGCTATGGGCAGAACACGCCACAAGCTCGCCGTTTTTATCGGTCGCTTTCAACCTTTCCACATTGGCCACCACGGGGTGATTGCCTCTGTTGTCGGCAAAGCCGACAGCATGTTGGTGCTGATCGGCAGCGCCTATCGCCCGCGCAGTTGGAAAAACCCGTTCACCTATCAGGAGCGCCGCGATTTCCTCACCGCAGGCGTGGCCGACATCCCCCTGCCGGTGGACACCCTGCCGCTGGTTGACACCCTTTATAATGACCGCGCATGGGCCACCAATGTGCGCACCGCCGTGCGCCTGCACATGCGCGCCAAAGGGCTGGACCCGGCCAGCACCGACATTGCCCTTACGGGCTTTGAAAAGGATAAATCCTCGCAATACCTGCGCTGGTTTCCCGAGTGGGAGATGCTCCCCGCCTCGCCGCACCTGTTTGAAGGCGAAATCATCAACGCCACCCAGATGCGCGAAATGCTGTTCTTTGGCGAGGAGGACGAAGCGGCCAAATTCGGGGCAACGCAGGTGGCCGCGGTGCGCCGCTGGATGGCCCAAAACCCCGAAGCGGTGGCGCAAATTCGCGCCGAAGGGTGCTTTGTGAAGGCCTATAAAAAACGCATTGCCGAGGCCGAAAAGGTGTTTGGCTATCCGATTGCGGTGAACACGGTCGATGCCGTAGTGGTGCAGTCGGGCCATGTGCTGATGGTGCAGCGAAAGGCGCTCCCCGGCAAGGGCCTCTGGGCGCTGCCCGGTGGCCATATCGACCGCGGGGAAAGCGCCCTCACCGCCGTTTTGCGCGAGCTTTACGAGGAAACCGGCCTTGATATGCCCAAGGGCGCGCTCAGGGGCCGCCTTGCCAAACGGCAGGTGTTTGACCACCCCGAGCGCTCGGAAAAAGGCTGGGTGCGCACCGAGGCCTTTGTGTTCGAGCTACAGGACCGCGCCAGAATGGAGGGGGTCAAGGGCGGTTCGGATGCCGCGCTGGCCCGCTGGGTGCCGATCACCGAAATCACGCCGGACACCATTTTTGAAGACCATTTCGACATCATCCAGGCGCTGGTGCCGGATATGCCCTTTGCCTATTCCTCTATCCTGATGGCCCACGCCACCTGATTGCAATGCCGTGAGCACACCGATACTGGATAATAATGGATTGCTGGCAGGGATTTACGAACGGGCATTTATGCGATTCAGGATTGTATATGGCCACAACACGAAGGGACTCTCCCATAACGCATAACGATGTTCACCACCGCCCTTTACCGCTGCACGCTTTGGTGCCGGAATTCAGGCGGCGCGCAAATGGCGGGCCTGGCGGAAGGAGACCAGCTTGCGGCTGCCTTCGTCCCACAGGTGCATTCTGGCGGTTTTCAGGCTTTGGCGCAGGGTCATCCGGTTGAGCTCGGCCAGCGCGCTATGCTCGCGCACCACCTCCATCAGCCGGTAAAACGGGATGCGGCTGTAAAGATGGTGCACATGGTGCACACCGATATTGCCGCTGAACCAGCGCAGCACCGCGGGGAGCACATAGTGAGAACTGCCCATCAGGGCGGCATCGTGCATATCCCATTCGTCGCTTCGGTCCCACTGGGCGTTTTCAAACTGGTGCTGCACATAAAACAGCCACACCCCGAGGGTGGCCGCCAGCAGCAGCGTTGGCACAAAGATCAGAAGCAGGGCGGGCAGGCCGCCAAACCACAGCATCAGCGCGATCATCAGCGCGATCATCGCATTGGTGCCCATGGCGCTCAGCCAGTATTCCCATGAGCGCAACATGCTCAGCGGCACGCGGTTTTGCACCATAAACAGCAGCGCCGGCGCGAGGCCGAACATGAAAAGCGGGTGGCGATAGATACGATAACCGATCCGCTTCAGGGGTGGCAGGGCCTCGAACTCGGCGACCGTGAGGGTGTAGACATCACCAATGCCGCGCTTATCCAGATTGCCGGAGGCTGAATGGTGGATGGAGTGGCTCCGTCGCCACACCTTATAAGGCGTGAGGGTAAACACCCCGATGATTCGCCCCACCCAATTATTAGCGTGGCGATTGCCAAAAAAGCTGCCATGGCCGCAATCATGCTGGATGATAAACATCCGCACCAGAAACAGGCTGTTGACCAGCGAGAGCGCCAGCGCCAGCCAGTAGCTGACGGACAGCGCCAGCCACGCCAGCACCGCCAGCGCCGCAAAGGGGATAAAGCTCACCGCCAGTTCGAAACTGGAGCGTTTCAGGCTGGGCTGGCGATATTTGGCAAGGATACGCACCCAGTTGCGGGCGGTTTCGGGAGGTGTCGGGGAGGTCATCCGGTGATGTCTGCTTTTCGTCTTAGGGGTCTGAATACGGTGCGCACGGCCCCGTTTCAACGTTAAACCACGAGATGGTTAACAAGTGGATGCCTGTTTATGGGGGGAATGTCAATCGTCACCAGAAGGTGGCAGGCCCTGGCAAAAGGCCCCGCGGTTTCCCGCAGGGCCTTTCTGGCAACCGCCCCGCCTTAGCGGGCGTCGTAATAAAGCCCGACCACATGTTCGGCCTGGGCGAAAAACAGCCAGCGCTGGGCCAGCAGGCCGATCAGGTGCGACAGCACTATGACGGCGGCAATCACATGGCCAACCGGTGTGAACAGGATCAGCACAATCGGCAGCAGGGTTGTCAGCATCAGCGAAAGCACCCGCAGCTTGGCGGCGTGGCGGCGGCCCACCACATACACCATTTCCCGCAGCAGATAATTGCGGCCGGAATGGGGTTTTTCCAGCAGGCGAACCTTGCCAAAGGTCCCCAGCCCCGTGGCGCTTTCAATGCTGGAGCCGGAGCGCGCCAAAGCGCCATCGCCCATAACCCATGCCAGCATTTGCACCAGTGCCAGAACCACCAGCAGCACAAGGGCTATGGTTGTCTGGTTGGCGAGCAACGCCCCGCCGGTGGCTGCGTAAAGCAGGAACAGAACCGGGGTTGTGGGCGCGTGCCAGCGCGGCACCGATTTGAGTTGGGCATAGATCATCGAGGTGGTGAACACCGTGATCATCGCCATGGCGGCGGCCAGATAGCCCAGCCACGGGATGCGCATATCCATAAAGGCCCAGAGCACCGCATAGATGAAAAACGTGCCAAGGGTGAGGATGGACATGATCCCCTCGCGCGACAGCCAGGAGGATTTCCACTGGCTGAAGGCGTAAATCGCGTTTTTCGGGTTGCCAAGGTG
>JALWPC010000415.1 GCA_026995265.1 Paracoccaceae bacterium | reverse complement strand
CGCAGCCGCCGCCCCGTAAGACTGACTTCGGCAGGGGCAAAGGTGGGCAGGTTGGCCCAGAGGTTAAATTCCGCGCGGCCAAAGGGCCATTTGAAAACCCATAGCAGCAGGCTCATCAAAGCGGTGAGGCCCACCGAAATGGCGAAAGCGGCGGAAAACACGCGGGTGAGCAAAACCTGGCTCGAGGCCGTTTGGAAGCCGGCGGTTTTTGCGAGGGCGAAATCAACCGGTGAATTCGGGGTGATGGTATAGGCCATAGACCAATCGGCCAGCGCCAGAATGTCGGCATTGCCGGTGATGGAGGCCCGCACCACAAGGCTGAGGCCAATGGCCAACCCCGCCAGAATGCCAACGCGGAAGCGGTTATAGGGCGGGGCGAAACGGAAATCGACAAACCCGGGTGTTTTGCTGGCATATTCGAACAGCGCAAAGGCGGCGATAATGGCCGCAATGATCATGGAAAGCTCGCGCGCGACATTGGGAATGTTGGGAAGAATAAAGGAGGGGGCCGCAATTATGACGGCAAGAATAAGCGCACGAATCAATGCTCCTACGAATCTTATCAACGCAATCTGCCCCCTGCATTCAGCCCGGTTTCAGGCCCCTAAATCCAAGGCATCGACGTGGCGTTTTGGGCTTCAAAAGCAGCAATCGCGTCGGATTTCTGCAGTGTCAGCCCGATATCGTCCAGCCCGTTGAGCAGGCAATGCTTCTTGAAAGCATCCACCTCAAAGCTGACCTCGCCGCCATCGGGGCCTGTTATTGTCTGGTTTTCCAGATCTATACTCAGGACTGCGTTTGCTCCGCGTTCGGCATCATCCATCAGCTTGTCCACATCCTCTTGCGGCAGGATGATGGGAAGAATACCGTTCTTGAAGCAGTTACTATAGAAGATATCCGCAAAACTTGTGGAGATTACAACACGAATCCCGAAATCAAGCAAGGCCCACGGTGCATGCTCGCGCGAAGATCCGCAACCGAAGTTGTCGCCAGCCACAATAATTTGCGCATTTCTGTAGGCGGGCTTGTTCAAAACGAAGTCGGGAATCTCGTT
>JALWPC010000414.1 GCA_026995265.1 Paracoccaceae bacterium | reverse complement strand
CGATCACCTGCGCGGGGGGGTCGGCCTTGTCGAAGTTGAGGCGCACTATGTGGATGCCGCTGTCATAGCTGTTAAGTGTGGTCTGGATCAGGTCCTCCACTTCCTGGCTGATGACGCCGCGGTCACGGTTCAGGATCGGGGCCAGCGCCGAGCGGCCCACCACTTCGCGCATGGCGGATTCAGACACGGCGCGAATGGTTTCCTGCGGGTTTTCCAGCTTGAACAGGTAGTTTTTCGGGTCGTCTATGTTCCAGACCACCTGAAAATCTATATCGACAATGTTTTCATCGCCGGTCAGCATCAGCCCTTGCGAGCCACGGCCCGAGCCGCCAACCCCGATGTTTTCGGTGCGCTCCGAGGTCACATCCAGCACCACGGCTTCCACCAGCGGCCAGGGGGCGAAGTTCAGGCCGGGCTGGCCGATTTTGGAGAACTTCCCAAGGAAAAGCTCCACCGACTGTTCTTCCGGCTTCACGGTGTAAAAAGAATTGTAGCTCCACAGACCAACCACAGCGAGGGCAATCAGCGCATAGCCCCCCTTGCCCAAGCCGCCGCCTGTGCTGCCGCCCCGGCCACCGCCACCGCCGCCGCCCATAATGCCTTTCAGCTTTTCCTGGCCCTTGCGCATAAGCTCGTCGATATCCGGCACCGGCTGCGGGCCACGGTTGGGTGGGCGCTGGCCCCTGTTTCGGTCGTCATCATTACGGTTGCCACCGCCACCGCCCCACGGGCCACCGGAATTGCTGTTATAAGGCATAGGCCATCTATCCTTTAAAAAGGTTCACTCACCCCTTGGAATTGTGCGCTTGGCGGCGAATTGTCAAGGCTTGGAGCGGATTCGGATCGATAATATCACAGTTTACATGCCAACCAGCACCGCCGCGAATGTATAAGCCGTCAGATACCCTCTAAGCGTCCCATTTCCGGTGCTAGAGCGGCTCCGGCATTTTCGGAATCGATGGGGGGTTCCCATCCTGAGGCGTTTGTGATTCATCATCCATACTGGTGAAGGAGGCTAGGATTGATGACGAGACCTTATTCGAATGACCTGAGGG
>JALWPC010000413.1 GCA_026995265.1 Paracoccaceae bacterium | reverse complement strand
TGGAAGAGTTCGCCACCCACGACCCCGCGCGGCAGGAACCATTGGTGGAGCGGGCCGCCGAACCGCTGGATTTCATCGCCGACCTGCCCGCCTTCCTGAAGGAGGCGGTGTGATGAAGGTCACGCTTCTGGCTGGCGGTGTTGGCGGGGCCAAAATGGCCGAGGGCTTTGACGGGCTGGCGGGGGTGGAGCTTTCGGTGATCGGCAATGTGGCCGACGACGCCGCCTTTCACGGGCTGTGGGTTAGCCCCGATATTGACACCCTCACCTATAGCCTCGCGGGGCGGATAGACCGCACACAGGGCTGGGGCGTGGCCGATGAAAGCCACCGCGCGCTTGGCGTGCTGAACGAGCTTGGGGCCGAAACATGGATGACCCTTGGAGACCGCGATTTCGGGTTGCATATCTACCGCACGGCGGCGCTGGCGCAGGGGCAAAGCCGCAGCGAGATTGCGGCGCATGTGGCCAAGGTTTTCGGGGTGAAAAGCCGCATTCTGCTGCCCACCAATGATGTGGTGCAAACAAGCGTGCGCACCGCCACGGGCTGGCTGACCTTTCAGGAATACTTCGTGCGGGAGCAATGCGGCCCCGAGGTGCTGGAGCTGGATTACGGTGGGATTGCCAAGGCCAGGCCCACCGAAGCCGCGCTTGCCGCCATTGCCGAGGCCGACCTGATCGTGCTGGCCCCGAGCAACCCCTTGGTGTCCATCACGCCCATTCTGGAGGTGCAGGGCATTCGCGATGCCGTGCGGGCGGCGCGGGCCAAGGTGGTGGCCGTCAGCCCGCTGATTGCCGGCAAGGTCGTCAAAGGCCCTGCGGACCGGATGATGAAGGCGCTGGGCCTGCGCGCTGATGCGCTCGGGGTGGCGGCATATTATTGCGACCTGCTGGACCATATGGTGATTGATACCGCTGACGCCGCGCTTGAGCCTGAGGTCAGGGCGCTGGGGCAGGGCTGCACAGTTCTGCAAACCCTGATGACCGGGCGCGCCGAGAAGGTCGCGCTGGCGGCGGGCATAGTCGAGGCACTGGCATGAAGGACCTGCTGTTCATCATCCCGATGAAGGACCCCGCAGTGGCGAAGTCTCGGCTGTCCGAAGTGCTGCCGGACGCGGTGCGGGCGCGGCTCGCCATGGCGCTGTTTCGCCGGATGCTTGGGTTTTTGGCTGAGGCACAGCCGGAGGTGGATGTGCTGGTGGTCAGCGAAAGCGACGCAATTGCGGCGGAGGTGCAGGGGTATTTTTTGCGGCAAAAGGGCGACGGGTTGAATGCCGCTGTGAGCGAGGGCGCGGCATGGGCGGTGGCGCAGGGCTACGGCGCGATTTGCGTGCTACCTGCCGATTTGGCGGACCCGTCGGCGGACGACCTCGCGCGGCTGCTGGCCCTTGGCAAAGGCGTGAGCATTGCCCCCGCCCATGATGGCGGCACCAACGCGCTGCTGGTCTCGCCGCCGGATGCGATTTCGTTTCATTATGGAAAGGACTCCTGCCTTGCCCACCAACGGGCAGCGGCGGGCCTGCCCTGCACAATTATGCCGCTGGAGAGCTTCCGCTATGATATAGACACCAGCGCCGACCTCGCGCGCGTCAGGGGGGTGGAATGGGCGTAGAGCTTTTAGCGGTCTCGGGCATTCCGGACATTCAGTCGGGCGATGACCTCGTGCAAATCATCGGCGATGCGCTGGAGCCTTTGGGGCTGGAGGATGGGGATATTCTGACCTCGGCGCATAAGATTTTCTCGAAAGCCGAGGGTCAGGTGGTGGCGCTGGCGGGCGTGACGCCAAGCACCGAGGCGCTGGGCTATGCCGAAAAGCTGAATAAAGACCCGCGCAAGGTCGAGGTGATCTTGCGGGAAAGCGCGCGGGTGGTGAAGACCTTCCGCCACCCCGGACAAAACGAGGGCGTGATGATCTGCCAGCATCGGCTCGGGTTTATCAGCGCCAATGCGGCGGTGGACGAGAGCAATACGGGGGCGGATGAAACCGTTATCCTGCTGCCCAAAGACCCCGACGCCAGCGCACGGCGGTTGCGCGACGGGCTGGAGGCGCGCTTCGGGGTGCGCCTCGGCGTGGTCATCACCGACACTTTCGGGCGGCCTTGGCGGCTCGGGCAGGTGAATGTGGCGATTGGCCTCGCGGGCGTACCCGCAACGGTGCATGAGGGCGGCAATACGGACGCTTATGGGCGGGCGCTTGCAGTGACAGAACCCGCCTTTGCCGACGAGTTGGCCACCGCCAGCGGGCTGGTGGTGGGCAAGGCGGCCCAAACCCCCGTGGTGCGGTTTCGCGGGCTTACATGGGAAGTTTCAAACGATAAAGCGGCGGATATCCTCCGCCCCAGCAAGGAGAATGTATTTTGACACGGATTGCGATTATTGGAGGCACTGGCCCGCAGGGGCAGGGCCTCGCGCTCAGGTTTGCGCAAGCAGGGGTGCCGGTGGCGCTCGGCTCGCGCGACGGGGCGCGGGCGCAGGAGATTGCGGCCGCGCTGAACGCCAAGCTGGGCAGCGCGCAGATCGAGGGGTTTGACAATGCCGGAGCGGTGGCGGCGGCGGGTGAAATGGTCATCCTTGCGGTGCCATTTTCGGCCCATAATGCCACGCTTGAGGCGCTTAAGGGCGGTTTGGCAGGCAAGATATTGGTCGATATTGTGGTGCCGCTTTCACCAAATGACCCGAAGCTGGTGGAGATGCCGCCGGAAGGCTCTGCGACCGAAGCCGCGCAGGCGCTCTTGGGGCCGGATATTCCGGTGGTGGGCGCGCTGCATAATGTGTCTGCCCACACGCTGAACGCCCTTGAGAAACCTATCAATTGCGACATTCTCGTGTGTGGCAACAAGCTGGAGCCGCGCAAAAAGGTGATGGCATTGGTCGAGCAACTCGGGGTGACGGCCTATAACGCAGGCAACGCGCAGGCGGCCCGCTGCATCGAGGCAATCACGCCGATTCTGATTCGGCTGAATATTTCAAAGGCAGTGCCTTTTTCACATGCGGGGCTCAGGATTTGGGCGCCGGACACTTAAACCAAAGGGAGAGACAAGATGGAATTCGGAATTACATTCAAGGGCGTGGTAGAGCCAAAGCGGGCCCGCGCGCTGGTGCGGCAGGCCGAAAATGCCGGCTTTGAATATTGCTGGTATTATGACAGCCACATCCTGTGGCGCGAAAGCTTTGTGGCGCTGGCGATGCTGATGGAGCACACCACCACCATGCGCTTTGGCCCCTTGGTGACCAACCCCAACACCCGAGATTGGTCACTGGCCGCCAGCCTGTTTGGCTCGCTCGCCAAGCAGTCCGACGGGCGCTTTGACATTGGCCTCGGGCGCGGGGATAGCGCCGTGCGGGTGATGGGCAAAAAGCCCGCCCCGCTGGCGCGGCTGGAAGAGTTTGTGGACGTGGTCAAGGGGTTGATCCGCGGCGAGGAGCGCCAATATGGCGACTGCCCGAACCCGGTGCAATTCCCGTGGGCCACGGGCTATGAGCTGCCCGTTTGGGTGGCGGCTTACGGCCCCAAGGCGCTGACCTCGGCGGGCAAGGTCGGCGACGGGCTGGTGCTGCAAATCGCCGAGCCGAAAATCGTGAAATGGCTGGCGGACCAAGCGATTGCGGCGGGCAAGGCGGCGGGGCGTGATATGTCCGGCTACCGCGTGATGTCCGCCGCGCCTGCCTGGACGGGGCCGAAGGCGGAGGGCATTGCGGCCACCCGCTGGTTCCCGGCGATGGTGGGCAACCACGTGGCCGATATTGTCGAGAAATACGGCACCGACAGCGATATGGTCCCTGCCAGCCTGACGGCCTATATTGAGGACCGCAAGGGCTATGACTACTCCAAGCACGGGCAATCCGACAACCCTTACCTTGATTTCATCACCGATGACATTGTGGAAAGCTTTGGCGTGCTGGGCAGCCCCGAGGAGCATATCGCCAAGCTCAAAGAGCTGGAAGCGGCGGGGGTGACGCAGTTCAACATCTATATGGATAATGGCGACGAAGAGCGGATTATCGCGGATTATGCCAACAAGATCATTCCGGCCTTCCGGTAACGCGATTTTCACAAAAATATGTGCCGCCAGGGGGTGAAACCTGTGGCGGCACTGCTTATCTGGAGGCCAAAGGAGTTTGACCATGTGGAATGAACGCTATGCCCGGCCCGGCTACCTGTTCGGCACCGAACCGGCGCAGTTTATGCTGGCCCATAAGGGCTATTTCCGGCCCGGCCTCACCGCGTTGTCCGTTGCCGATGGCGAGGGGCGCAACTCGGTCTATATGGCCGCGCAGGGGGTTGAGGTTACGGCGATGGACAGCGCCGATGTGGCGGTGGACAAGGCCCATGCGCTGGCCAAAGCCGCCGGGGTTGAGGTGGATTTCAACGTGGCGGATATAGCCAAATGGGATTGGGGCGCGAAGACCTATGACCTCGTGGTCGGCGTGTTTATCCAGTTTGTCGGGCCAGAGGGCCGCGCGGCGCAATTTGCGGGGATGAAGCAGGCGGTGAAGCCGGGCGGGCATATCCTGCTGCATGGCTACACGCCCAAACAGCTGGAATTCGGCACCGGCGGCCCGCCCTTTGAGGAGAACCTTTATACCGAGGA
>JALWPC010000412.1 GCA_026995265.1 Paracoccaceae bacterium | reverse complement strand
ACACCCCGCGCTTGCCGGTATAGTTGGTCTGGCTAAACGCGTCATAGGTCCATGTGGGCACATAAACCCCGCTAAAATGTTCTGTATCGGCGTTTTCGGTCAGGCCGCCGGGGGCAAACCAGCGTTTATTGAGCCACCTATACATCAGCTTGTGCGCTTCTTTCTCCTGCACCTTGAACGGGAGCAGGCCCTGGGGCACGATGCGGCGCTGCATGGTTACATCGGCAACAATGGCGCTATCGCAAAACGGGCAGAGCCGCGAGTGCTCGTCGGCGTCAAACTCCACGCTGGCCCCGCAGGTGGTGCAGTTGAGCGAGGGCGTCTCCACGGTTTCCAGCGTATCGCCGGCCTCAAGCTGCGCCCGCAGGTCGTTTTCCACCTGCGCGGCTTCATCATCCACATGCGGCACCTCGACCTCGGCCTCGCAATGGGTGCATTTCATGGCTTCCGCGCCCGGGTCATAGCGCAGATCAGCGCCGCAATTCGGGCAGGGGAATTCGCGGTTATCGCGGCGGTTTTCCGCTTCGGCCTGCCGGATTTTGGTGGCAATATTGGTGCCGGACCAAGGGTTTGGCATATCGGCGGGCGGGGGAGGCGGCGGGGTGCTCATGCTCAATGCCTCGATGCCAATTGCGCGATGTTCTCTATTCGCCAGTTCAGCGCATCGCGGGCATATTCAAGGTTGCCCGCGCGGAACCAATCGGCAAAAAAAGTCCATACCACAATGGCAAAAATCGCCCAGACGACCGCCCCGACCCAGCCTTGGGTGCGCTCGCGCCGCGTCAGGCTATCGCCCTTGAATTCCTTATGCCCTTCAATCGCAAGAGTCAGCGATTTCAGCAGCGGAATGCCAACCAATACCATCCCCACCGACACGACCACCAGCGCCACCGCAAACCCTGCCGGACTATCCATATTAAAAATCCTCAATAAAAAACCCGCCCCGCGTGTGCGGGACGGGCCTATTGTTAGCCATTTTTCAGCTTAATTCAATGCTGCATCGGTGATGATATGGGTGAAAGCGCCTTCAGGCTGCTTGGTGATCACGGGATCAGAGCCACCCGCCAGAAGCGAATCCACCGTGCGCTGATAGTCCGCCTCGTCCAAAGCGCCGTTGGAGCCCGCCGTCAGCTTGGCAACTTCGCCCATCATGCGGGTTTGGTGCTCGATGGTCTGTGCGCCGGTTTCGTCATAATCAAGCACGATCTGCGCCGCTGCATCCGGGTTTTCCTCGGCCCATTTCCAGCCCTTCATAGACGCCCGCACAAAACGCACCATTTTGTCCACAAAGGCGGGGTCCGACAGGTTGTCTTCCAGCACATAAAGCCCGTCTTCCAACGTGGCCACGCCCTGATCCTGATACTTGAACACCGTCAATTGGTCAGGCGTTAGCCCCGCATCAATGATCTGCCAATATTCATTGTAGGTCATGGTCGAAACACAAGCGGCCTGCCCTTGCAGAATGGGGTCCACGTTAAAGCCCTGCTTGAGAACCGTCACGCCATCCGGCCCGCCATCGGTTGAATAACCCAGATGCGCCATCCAGCTCAGGAAGGGAAATTCGTTGCCGTAAAACCAGACGCCCAGGGTTTTACCCGGGAAATCCGCCGTGGTTTCCACCCCTGCATCCTTACGGCAGGTCAGCTCCATACCCGAGCTTTTGAACGGCTGTGCGATGTTCACCAACGGCAAGCCTTTTTCGCGCGCGGAAAGGGCCGAGGGCATCCAGTCCACCACCACATCGGCGCCGCCACCGGCGATTACCTGCGTGGGCGAGACATCCGGCCCGCCGGCCTTGATCTCCACATTCAGGCCCTCGTCTTCATAATAGCCGTTTTCCAGCGCCACGTAATAGCCCGCAAACTGCGCCTGCGTCACCCATTTGAGCTGAAGCGTTACGTCATCCGCCGCCTGCGCGGCAAAGCCCCCCAGCGCCAGCGCGCCGGTCAGTAATCCTGTCTTGAAAATATTCATGGTTTTCTCCCTTGGTTAACGGCCCCGCCCTTTTCTCTGCGACGGATGCCAGAATGTAGCCTTGCGCTCGACCAGCGCAACGATACCATAAAACGCGGACCCGGCAATCGCCGCGACCACGATTTCCGCCCAGACCAGATCCAGCTCCAGCCGCCCTGCTCCGGTTGAAATACGAAAGCCCATGCCCACAATGGGCGAGCCGAAAAACTCGGCAACAATAGCGCCGATCAGCGCCAAAGTGCTGGCGATTTTGAGGCCGTTGAAGATGAACGGCGCGGCGGCGGGCAGGCGCAATTTGAACAGCGTCTGCCAATAGTCCGCCGCATAGGTGCGCATCAGGTCTTTTTGCATTTTGTCTGCCGCATCAAGGCCTTGCACGGTGTTCACCAGCATTGGAAAGAAGATCATGACCACCACCACGGCGGCTTTTGACTGCCAGTCAAAGCCAAACCACATCACCAGTATCGGGGCCATGCCGATGATCGGCAGCGCCGCTACAAAGTTGCCGATGGGAAGCAAGCCCCGCTTGAGGAAATCCGAGCGGTCAATGGCCAGCGCGGTGAGGAAGGCCGCGCCGACCCCCATGGCATAGCCGGTCAGCACGCCCTTGACAAAGGTCTGGAAAAAGTCCGCCGCCAGCGTGTCGGTAGAGCCGATAAACGCCGCGTAGATCATCGAAGGTGGCGGCAGAATCACCGGCGAAACACCCGAGCCGCGCACGATCAGCTCCCACATGATCACCAGCGTGACCCCGAAAACCGCCGCCGAAACGATGCTTTGCCAGCGCCCCGCCTTCTGCCGCGCAATCCAAATGTTAATGCCCCAGCCAAGGGCCCACACCACCAGCGCCAAGAGTATCAGCTTCATGCCACAAACCCCATCCGCTTTTTGGTGATCCGCTCCACCAGCCCGACGCTTGAAACCAGCACCGCCGCCATGGCCGCCGCAAAAATCAGCGCCGCCCAGATCAGGATTGTGGTGCCGTAATAGTTGCCTTGCAGCATCCGCGCCCCCAGCCCGCCATCCTGCGAGATCGTCAGTTCGCCAACGATTGCCCCCACCAGCGAGGCCGCCACCCCGATTTTGAGCGAGGTAAACAGGTAAGGCACCGAAGCGGGCAGCCGCAGCTTCCAGAACACCTGCGATTTGCTGGCAAACCATGTGCGCATCTGGTCAAGCTGAATGGAATCAGGGCTTCGTAGCCCCTTCACCATCCCCACAACCACAGGGAAAAAGCTCAGGTAGGCCGAGATGATCGCCTTGGGCACCAGCCCCGACACCCCGACCGCGTTCAGCACCACGATAATCATCGGCGCGAGCGCCAGAATAGGGATGGTTTGGCTCGTAATCACCCACGGCATCACCGAATTATCCATCGCCTTGTTATGCACAATCCCCACGGCCAGCAAAATCCCCAGCCCGGTGCCAAAAACAAAGCCCAGCATGGTGGCCGAAAGCGTCAACCACGCGTGCCGCAACAGGCTCTTTTTGTCACCAAAAACCTTGCCGAGCCGATAGCTCAGCGGCCGCCCCTCCGAGCGCCCCCACTTCTTGATCGCCGCCGCCCCGGTCGATTTCCAAATCTCCGCCGCCACTTGGTCCGGCGTCGGCAGGCGCGGCTTTTTCTGGCTCCACGTATCGGCCACCAGCTCGCTAAAGCTCAACTCATAGTTGCCCCGCACGGCCTTGTCATAGGCCCAGTTCTTGTTCAACACGATGGCAAAGGCATACCACAGCGCAAAAATCACCAAGGTAACCGTGAGGATGGGGAAGAGATTACGCATCATCACCATGCCCCGCCCGCAGGCCTTCCCGCACCCTGTGCGCCAGTTCCAGAAACTCCGGCGTTTCCCGAATGTCGAGCGGCCGCACCTTCGGCAAGCAGCTCTCGATCACCTCGGTTACCCGCCCGGGGCGCGGCGACATCACCACGATCTTGGTGCTCAGGTAAACCGCCTCCGGTATCGAGTGCGTCACAAACCCAATCGTCTTGTTGGTCTTCGCCCAAAGCTGCAAAAGCTGCTCATTCAGGTGGTCCCGCACAATCTCGTCCAGCGCCCCGAAGGGCTCGTCCATCAGCAGAATATCGGCATGAAAAGAGAGCGCCCGCGCAATGCTGGCCCGCTGCTGCATCCCGCCTGAGAGCTGCCACGGAAACTTGTTTTCAAAGCCCGCGAGGTCCACCAGTTCCAGCACTTCCGCCACCCGCTGTTTCTGCTCCGCCTTGGGCACCCCCATAATCTCCAGCGGCAGCCGGATATTCCGGCCAATGGTGCGCCACGGAAACAGCCCCGCCGCCTGAAACACAAACCCGTAAGCCCGCTTGCGCCGCGCTTCCCGAGGCGTCATCCCGTTCACGCTTACCGTGCCACCGGTGGGCGTCTCAAGGTCCGCCAACACCCGCAAAAACGTGGTTTTCCCACAGCCAGATGGCCCGATAAAGCTGACAAACTCACCCTTATCAATGGTCAGGTCCACGTCTTTGAGCGCATGAACCGGCCCGTCATTGGTTTCAAACGTCAGGCTCAGCTTTTCCGCCTTGATTACCGTTTCAGACACCTTAAACCCCGCTCGCCGGAATGCCCGTGCGCTCAACCGGCCTTGGCGCGGTCAACTCT
>JALWPC010000411.1 GCA_026995265.1 Paracoccaceae bacterium | reverse complement strand
TCGAGTATCTGAAGGGATTTTCATCCTGGCCGAGCTTTCGCGTGGCGATGTTCACCGATATTGCCAATGTCTTCGACCGTTACAACGATTTCAGCGGCAAACCCTGGCAGACCACTCTTGGTCTGGGTCTGCGCTGGAAGATCCGCTCCTTCGTCAAGACCGACCTGTTCATCGACTATGGTTATGATCCGGACAGCGGCTATTCGCGCTTCTATGCCGGCACTCACCTCAGTTTCTGATCAGTCGTCGCGCGCGGCACGCATGCGTTCAATGATTCGCGTAGTGGATTTTCCATCCACGAAATCGATCAGCACCACTTCCCCGGCGCATTCACGGCCCACCACCTCCTCCACGGTATAATCCGCGCCCTTGACCAGCACATCCGGCAGCAGTTCGCAGATCAGCCGTTGGGGCGTATCCTCGTCAAAGGCCACCACGGCATCCACCGCGGCCAGGCCGGCCAGCAGACGCATGCGATCCTGCAGGCTGTTGACGGGGCGTCCATCCCCTTTCAGGCGGCGCACAGAGTCATCGCTGTTGACGCCGACCACCAGCGCATCGCCCAGATCGGCCGCCTGCTCCAGGTACTGCACATGACCGCTGTGCAGGATATCGAAACAGCCGTTGGTGAAGATGATACGCCGCCCTTCCTCCCGCCACTGCGCTATCCGCGCGCGTAGACGATCTTCCATCATGATCTTGTCGGCAGAGCTCAGGAACAGCGGGCGTTCCGCCTGCTCCCAGCGCGCCAGAGCCTCGAGCGTCACCGAAGCGGTGCCGACGCGGCCGACGACAATCGCCGCGGCCTTGCCGGCCAGATCCACTGCGGATTCCAGATCCATTCCGCCGCCCAGGGCCGTGGCCAGGGTGGCGATGACCGTATCACCGGCACCGGTCACATCATAGACCTCGCGCGCATGGGCAGGGAAGTGACGCGCGGTTCCCTGCCGCGGAATCAGCGTCATGCCGTCTCCACCCTGTGTCACCAGCAGGTGATCCAGACGATGCTCGTCCATTACCGCACGAGCCCGTTCCTCGAGTTGGGCCGGTGTATCCCA
>JALWPC010000410.1 GCA_026995265.1 Paracoccaceae bacterium | reverse complement strand
ATCGACATGACTTTTACACAGTTACATAACCAACTAGTAAATAAGTAGTTCTTGTAGGTAGTTACATTAGCTACCTATAATTTCTATCAATCTATACATAAACCTTATTCTTTAGGGCGTGAAAAACACCAACTTATTGATAGAATTGTTAAAGATACTAAGTAATTAAGGAGTTTAAAATGAACTTAAGTAATGTAGTAAGACTATGCAATAAACTAAATAAAGAACTAATCAAATACAATAGTTGTCATAACAGATTTTACCAAGATATTGTAGATAGATTAGAGAACGAATCTTATACTGTAAAGAAATCAGGATTGTTTTCATTTAAAACAACTATGATCTATCCTACATTAAAGAGTAGTTGCTATGGTTACTACATTGAAGGAACTAACAATCACCTAGAAAAAGAATATAATCGTGATTTAAAAGTATTATCTATATATAACAATATCATAACTACTCTAGAAGCTGTTAGAGAAGAGTATGTAAGATTAAAAGTATACAGAAAACTTAATAACACTAAGACTATTAAAGGATATAACAACGAACTAAATAAAGCTATCGAAAAAATTTATTATAAATATTATACATTTTTAGATATGTTAGAAGACCTTAAACACATTAAGTAGCGTAAGAAACATAAAACGGAACTACGAATAACCAATGAAGAAGTTCTAAAGATGTTTTTAGAACATCATAAAGGTATAGAAGAGTATATAAAGCACAAACCAAAAAAGAATAGGCATGTTGAACATACTATTTCAGGTATGGATGCTCGATATACTCTAATACCTAAAATATGTTATAGGGATTGACTACACTTTAAATGGTTAGCATTATGTAAGCGTTTCAATTTAAAAGTTAGATAAACCCAAAATTATATAATCTATAAGGTATAATCATGTACATTGTTAATAATTGGCTTAAAACATTTAATATAACTATTATCATAGGGTTCTTTATTTTAATGTCACTAAGTAACCATTCAAAGCAGTACAATAGTTCAGTAAAAATAATTCCTTATGATACCTACCAAGTATACCCTACTGAACTAAA
>JALWPC010000409.1 GCA_026995265.1 Paracoccaceae bacterium | reverse complement strand
CAATAATGGTTTGCGGCCCGTCTTTGGCATGGCGTGTGTATTTACCGACCATTTGCGCCGATGCCGAAGTTGCGGCCAGCGCGGCAGCAAGTCCCAAAGCAATAATCCCGAGTGTTTTCTTCATACCTATCTCCCGTTAACTTGATGGTGACATTTTTATATCTAAATATGACCATTCAATACTATGTGACGATTGCTCACAGGGCAAGAATGGAAAATCGCTCTTCCCGAGCGGGGCAGCGGCAAGAACATCTTGCGAACACAACCCGCCAGCGCGATACTTGCCTATGCCTGTGCCGATTCCCGCCCTGTGCCGCGATTGCCTGCACCCGTTTGCGGGCCCCGGCCCCTGCCCGGCCTGCCACTCCCCGCGCATAGCGCGCCACCCCGAGCTGTGGCGGCTCTCGATTGCGCATATGGATTGTGACGCCTTCTACGCCTCGGTGGAAAAACGCGATAACCCCGAATTAAAGGATGTGCCAGTCATCGTTGGCGGCGGCCAGCGCGGGGTGGTGACCACGGCGTGCTACCTTGCGCGGCTTTACGGGGTGCGCTCGGCCATGCCGATGTTTCAGGCCCGCAAGCTCTGCCCGCAAGCCGTGGTGGTGCCGATACGGATGCGCGTTTATGCCGAGGTCTCGCGCCAGATCAGGGCGCTGATGGACGAGTTGACCCCGATCATCGAGCCGCTGTCGCTGGACGAGGCCTTTCTGGACATGACCGGCACCGCCCGCCTGCATAAAACCCCGCCAGTGGTGCAGTTGGCACGGCTGGCCAACCGGATTCAGGCAGAAATCGGCATCACTGTTTCCATCGGGCTTTCCCACAACAAATTCCTCGCCAAAATCGCCTCGGACCTCGACAAGCCCCGCGGCATGGCGCTGATCGGCAAGGCGGAAACCGGGGATTTTCTGAAAGGCAAGCCGGTGGGGATGCTCTGGGGCGTTGGCCCCGCACTGCAACAAAAACTGGCACAAGAGGGCATTCGCAAGGTCGATGACCTGCTGCGCTATAGTGCGAAAGACCTCGCCGACCGCTTCGGCAGCATGGGCCTGCGGCTCTACGATCTTTCACGCGGGCAGGACGCCCGAAAGATCAACGCCCGCGCGCCGGTCAAGAGCATCTCGCGGGAGACGACCTTTAATGAAGACACGGCTGATGCAGAGGTTTTGGACGGCCACCTGTGGCGGTTGAGCGTGGAAACGGCGGACCGCGCCAAGGCCAAAAGGATGGCGGGGCAGGTGGTGGTGCTCAAGCTCAAAACCAGCGATTTTCGCCAGCTTTCCCGCAGGTTAACCCTTGAGACCCCCGCCCAGCATGCGGACACGATCTATACCGTGGCGCGGCGGCTGCTTAACGGCGCACTGGCCAACGGCCCCTTCCGGTTGCTGGGGGTTGGCATTGCTGGGCTTTGTCCTGAACAGGCCGCCGGGGCCAGTGCGGATTTGCTGGATATAGACGCCCCAAAGCGCCGCGCCATTGAAGCGGCGACGGACCGTATTCGGCAAAAATTCGGCACGGATGCAATAAAAAAGGGGCGGGCACTAAAATAAATGTGCAGCGCAATATTGACAATGCTGCACTGCAACAATATATCATGCCCAACGCCTTTGTCTGGCGTTTCCTCCCTTTTTCCTGAGGCCGCGCGGTGCGCGGTCTTTTTTTTTGGGGTCTACTCGGCGGCCAGCTTTTGCGGACACGCGGAAATGCTGGCCATTCGGGTGAGCACCCCGGAAATTCTGGCGCGTATATCCTCGAAATCCCGATGCAATTCCACGCGGGCTTCGTTCATATAGAGGCTCCGGTCTATTTCAATCTGCATCGCCTGCACGCCTTGGGTCGGGGCACCGTAATGGCGGGTGATATAGCCACCGGCAAAGGGCGTGTTGCGGGCCACCACAAACCCCGCTTCGGTGAAAAGTGCGGCCACGGTATCACTCAACCAATGGTCACAAGCGGTGCCGTAACGGTCCCCCAACACAATATCGGGGCGCTTGTTGAGCAGCCCGCGCGGCAGGGCGGCACGCGGCATGGAGTGGATGTCAAACAGGTAGCACGCACCAAAGCGCTGCCGCTGGGCCTCGACCAACCCGGCCAACGCCGTATGATAAGGGTGGTAATAGGTGGCGAGCCGCGCCCTGGCTTCGGAAAGTTTCATTTTCCCAAGTTGAATGGCGCGACCATTCGCCACCACGCGCGGAATGACCCCCAGCCCGGCGGCAATGCGCGGGTTGGTTGGCTGACCGCCGGCATTCTCGATAATCGCGGGGTCCAGCTCGTCTGCGGCGCGGTTCAGGTCTACATAAGCGCGGGGAAGCCGCGCCTTGATCACCGGTGCACCGAGGGTATCGCCAATAAACCGGTCAACAAACGCATCCTCCGAAGAGCGCAGTTGCAACGGGGTCAGGCAGGCGCCTGCCAGAAAGGACTCAGGATATTCCGCCCCGCTATGGGGGCTGGAAAACACCGCACAGCTCCGCGGCGCGGGGCTGGATTCCAGTTTATAGGCCTTGTGGAGCATGATCATCTCTTTTGCTGCCACCACCTTACCACAAGGTAAGCCATTGCCAACGCAATTCTGTGTGAAATGTCGTGTGGGCTACAAAACCGCTTGAACCCGCCTCCGCAAGCGCTTATAGACATGCCACGCGGGCGTTGCACAGGCAGCGCTTGTTGCTTTTTCGGGCGTATAGCTCAGCGGGAGAGCACTTCGTTGACATCGAAGGGGTCACTGGTTCAATCCCAGTTACGCCCACCATTTTCCGCCCCGACGGAAAGAATTTTAACCGGCGCAACGCGCGCCCAGAATTGGAGAATGACTATGAAAGTCAAGAACTCGCTTCGCTCCCTCAAGGGCCGCCACCGCGATTGCCGCGTTGTGCGCCGCAAAGGCCGCGTCTATGTTATCAACAAAACCCAGCCGCGCTTCAAGGCACGCCAAGGCTAAGTTATCTTGTTGAAATAAAAAAGAATTATGGCCGCGCTGCATATGCAACGCGGCCTGTTTTTTATTGCCCGAGCAGCAAGCGCCGGATCATATCGGCGGTCACGTAGCCGGTTACCGGCATGTTCCTGTCGCGCTGGTAAGCCCGGAAGGCCTGTCGGCTGGCGAGGTCAAACACCCCGTCGCGCCGCCCGGTGTTATAGCCCAAATCGGCCACCCGCTGCTCAATGAGCAGCCGCGAGATAGAGTTGAGCCTAAGGGCATCCTCCACCCGTTTGGCTTCATTTTCGACCACCGCCGGGGCCGCCCCGATTCGGGAACGGGCAATATCTTTATAAATACCGTTCGGGAAATCATGCAGATATTGGCGATAGGCGGCCTCGGTGTCGAGCCGCACGGCGCGGGCCCAGGCCTGCTCGTCGGTAAGCGCCGTCATGCGGGCCAGTTCAGCGCGGGCCCGGTTGGCATACTGGCCGTTCGGGTAGCGTTGCAGGTAAAGGCGCAGGCCGCGTTCGGTGCCGTCGGCTCCGGTTTGTGACCAGTAGCGCCGGTCATTGTTGCGAATCTCCACCCGCGCGGCATCGGCCTGACGGCGCAATAGCGCCACCTGATCGGCGGTCAGATAGCCGGTGCGCGCCAATCGCTCGCGCCGCTGCCAGCTGCGAATGGCATTGCGGGTGCCCGCGCCGAACAGCCCGTCAATGCCACGTGTGTTAAAGCCAAGGTCGCTCAGGTCCTGCTGGATATTGCGGCGCTCGCTGCGGCTCAGGCCCAGGGCCTCCTCGACCTGCTCGGGTGTCAGGGCAAAGACACGGCGGCCGACCAGTTCCAGCGAAGCCGGAATATCGCCTTCAATTTCCAGCCGGCCCGTGTCTGTGCGCAGCACATCTATCACCCGCACATTGGGGCGCAGGAAGCTGTGGCGCAACAGGTCTCCGACCTTGTCATACGCGCCCGAAATCATCATCACCCCATTGGGCAACGGCATACGGGCAAGCCCCTCCTGCACCAAGGGAATGCGCGTTAGCTCGCGATCCGATTCGCCGACAAACAACACGGATTGCCCCGGTTTTTGCGCCAGTAGCTGGGCGATAAAGCTGATGTCGACGCCACGAAACGCCAAGCCCGTGGCCGAGCTTACATTTGTATCGGATGGCAGCAACCACGAGGTCTCGCCGAAATGGGCAATATGGCCGTTAATCACGGCAATCACCGTATCGGCCCGGGCGATTTTGTCGGCAAATTCGGTAATATTTTGGCGAATTTCGAGGCGGTTAAGGTCTTGCCCCCCTATCACCTCATAGCCGACGCTTTCCAGCGCATTCACCATTTGCCGGTGTTTTTGCGATATAAGCGGCACGTCTGTGCCATTATCATAATAGCCGTTGGACAGCACCAAAGCCAGATTTTGCGCACTCGCCAAGCCCGTAAAGCCGAGCATGGCGACAAGGGTTACAATCACTATCCGCATGTTTTTTCCTCCTGCGTTACCGGCATAGCTTAACAACTTGCACGTTGCAGGCTAGCCCTGACGCACCGGAAGGTGGATTTTAGTCATATTTCCGCTGATCGTCGATGACGAGGCCGTCATTGGGCAGGCTGCCCGGGGGCACGATCTCGACCGTGCCGCGCAGTTTGAGCGTGGCCTGCACCGAGGCTTCCAGCGCCGCC
>JALWPC010000408.1 GCA_026995265.1 Paracoccaceae bacterium | reverse complement strand
CCGACAGCGCCAGCGCCTTCCCCGGCAGCCACTCCATATTGCCATGCTTGCCCATATGCACAATCGCGTTGGCGCGGAACTGGTGGCGCAACCAGAAGTAAAACGCGAAATAGTTATGCGGCGGCACAAGGTCGGGTGAATGGTAGCTCTCGGTTGGGTCAATATTATAGCCCCGCGCGGGCTGCACCCCCACAACCACATGGCCGAAGGTCAGGATAGACAGGCTGAAATGCCCGCAATCCACCTCGCCCTGGGTGAAGAACGGGTCCGCCTCGGGCGGCCCCCAGCGGGCCTCCACTTGGGCGCGGAGTTCACGGGGAAGCTGGCCGTAATCGATCTGGTAATCCGCCATGCTCAAGGTCTCGCCACCCGCACGGCTGGCGCGGTCCGTGAGCCAATTCGTAGGCCCGGCAAGGATGCGGGCCATCAGGTCGGCGCTGTCTTCGGGCAGGTTTCGCGTGCGATACCCCGCGCCCGCCAGCGCCTTCAGCACTTCCACCGTGGCGGCGGGGGTATCCAGCCCCACCCCGTTGGCCAGCCGCCCGTCCTTGTTAGGGTAATTCGCTAGCACCAGCGCCACCTTGCGCCCGGCCGCTGGCGTTGTGCCAAGCCGCGCCCAGTTGGCGGCAAGCTCGGCGACAAATGAAATCCGCTCCCCATGGGCGCGATAGGCGGTGATCAGGCACTCGGTGGCCTCGTCAAAATAGGCCTCGCCCTTGAAGCTGACGGCGCGGGTCAGCACCCGCCCGTCCAGCTCCGGCAGGCTGACATTCATGGCAATATCGCGCGCCGATAGCCCCGCCGTGCTCTCCGCCCATGCCGCCTCAGTGCCCGCCGCAAACACGATCTGGAACACCGGTGCGCCGGTGGCGTCCAGCGGTGTCGGCGGGTTTTGCGCGCCGCCCTGCTGGGGGGAGGACACTGCAAAGCTGGTGCCATTCAACACCACGGCGGGCGGTGCCTGCTCGAAGATTTGCGCTAAGGTCGCCACGGAAAGCGGGTCTTTCAGCGAGGCAACAAACACCGGCAGCGGGTTGAGCCCTTTGCGGGCCAGCGCCTTGATCAGGCGGTTGATCGGGTGCAGGCCCGCCCCCTGCACAAGCGCGCGGTAAAAGACCAGTGCCACAACGGGCTGGCCCTCGACCCAAAGTGACTCGCGCAATGCCGCCACCGAGCCTTCCGCCATAGCGGGCACATAAACCCCCGCCCGCAGCAGGGTTTTCGCCGCCATCGGGGCCGCGCCCTCGCCCAGCATATGGCGGGCGTAGCGCAGGAAATTGCCGCAATTCTCCGGCCCGCCCTCCACCAGATAGGCCCAAAGGGCGTCATAGTCCGCGTCGCTCACCGTCGAGAGGTTGCGCAGCTCGGCATCCGGCTTATCATCGCCAGGCAGCACTGCCAGCGCAACACCGGCGGCACGCAAGCGGATGGAAAACTGCTCCATGCCATAGGGCCAATAGGCCGCGCCGCCCAGCGCCCGGATGATCACCAGCCGCGCTTTGGTGGCGGTGTCGTCGAGATATTTATCTATGGTGAACGGGTGGGCAAGGTGGCCAAGGCTGGCCAAGCGCAGGCTGTGCGGACCATCCGAAAGCGCGCCATAAGCCTCCGACAGCCCCGCAAGCTCGGTATCGGCGGCGGAAATCACGATCACATCGGCAGGCGATTGCCCAAGGTCCACCGGCTCGGAGCCGTCGGTGATTTCGCCAGCTTGGGCTTGGAGCAGGTGCATATCAGCCCTGAAGCGCGGCCTTGATCGCGCCCTCATCCAGCCCCGCTTGGCCAATCACCACCAGCAGGGTTTTACCCTTTTCGGCTGTGGTTAAAGGGCGGTCAAAGTAGCTGTCCACCCGCGGCCCCACGGCCTGAATCACCAGTCGCATCGGCTTGCCCGCCACCTGTGCAAAACCCTTGAGACGCAGGATGTCGTGGTCGATAATCACCTGCTTCAGGCGCTCCATAAAGCGGCCCGCATCCTCAATCGCGGGCAGGTCCACCTGAAAGGTTTCGAAATCGTCGTGGTCATGGTCGTGGTCTTCGCCCTCGTGGTGGTGGTGATGCGCATGGCGGTCCGCCATATCACCCTCGGCCCCCACGCCAAGGCCCAGCAGGGTGGCGGGGCTGACCGCACCCATTTGCGCCCGCACGACCGGCACCCCCGCGCGGGCCCCGCCCCTTAGCTTGGCTTCAAGGGTGGTGGCCTCATCCGCGCTCAGCAGGTCGGTTTTATTGAGGATGATCATATCGGCGCAGGCGAGTTGATCCTCAAACAGCTCGGAAAGCGGGGTTTCGTGGTCGAGCATATCATCACCCTGCCGTTGGGCGTCAATCGCTGCTTGGTCATGTGCAAAGCGGCCCGCCTGCACGGCAGGACCATCCACCACCGTCACCACGCCGTCCACCGTCACGCGGTTGCGAATCTCGGGCCAGTTAAACGCCCGCACCAGGGGTTGCGGCAGGGCCAGGCCCGAAGTTTCGATCACGATATGGTCGGGCGGCTCGGCGCGGTGGATCAGCTTTTCCATGGCGGGAATAAAATCCTCCGCCACGGTGCAGCAGATGCAGCCGTTGGACAGCTCCAGCACATCGTCCTCCGCGCAACCCTCGATGCCGCAGCCCTTCACGATGTCGCCATCCACGCCAAGATCACCAAATTCATTGATAATCAGCGCCAGGCGTTTGCCGCCCGCATGGGCCAGCAAGTGCTGCACCAGCGTGGTTTTGCCAACACCGAGAAAGCCGGTGATCACGGTTGCGGGGATTTTGGCGGCCATGGGGTGTCTCCTGAAAGTCTGGCCTTCTTTAAAGCCTGCTTCCGGCCCCGCTGTCCAGCCCAAAAGAGTGCCTTATGAGACTCCACACCTAGCCCTCTTTCGGCGGCGCTTTGTCCTCCTTGGCCGCTTCAAGAGCGGCCTCGGCAGCATCTGCCCGTTGGCGGGCCGAGCGCAGCCCATCCATAGTCGCCTCCAGTTCCGCTTTGAGCTGGTTATATTCCGAAGCATACTCCAACTGGATGCGCTTCAATTCCGCCTCGGCCTTGTCCCGCGCCGCCTCGGCGGCTTTGAGCGGGTCCGGGTCCTCCTCTCCCGCGCCGTGGGGCAGGCGATTGAGGCGGTCAAACAGCCAACGGGCTGACCAGCCCAGCACCAGCGCAATTACAATCGCGGAAACAATTATCAATGTGAGGTCGGTTCTGTTCATCGGGTCATCCTAGTTGGCTGGGGCACGTCGTGGCGGCGGCGTGAAATCTCCCGGTGCGACCGGAGCCTGCACGGGTTCGGGGGCGGATACAGGCTCGGCACCCGCATCTGTCGACATCGGGTCGGGGGTATCCCGCAGCAGCTTGAACTCGATCCGGCGGTTGGCGGCGCGGCCCGCTTCGGTGCTGTTATCGGCAATCGGTTCGGACTCCCCGTAGCCCTTGGCGGTAATATCGCCCAGCAACAGGTTTTGCGCCAGCAGCGCATCAAGCACCGCATCGGCGCGCCCCTGGCTCAGCGCGCGGTTCATTTCCTCGCGGCCCTGGCTATCGGTATGGCCGCCAATCTCTATGCGGGCATCGCGGCACTGGGTCAGAAGCGCGGCAATCGCCTCGATCGTCGGCATGCTCGGGTCCGAAATCACCGCGCTGGAGGGCGCAAATACAATCGGATTGTCGGTCAGGATTTTGGAAATACGGCTGACACAAAGGCGCGGGTCCAGCCCGCGCCCCCCCTCGCCGCCCACCGGTGCGGTATAGCTGATCGCAAGCGTGGTTTCCTCGGGGCTATAGGCCTCCGCCAGCAGCTTGCCCAACTCCTCCTCCGGATTTTCAAAGCCCGCATCACCGCCAATATCCAGCCCGTCAGGCGTCATCGTGGCCGAACCTTCGTTGAGCAGGGCCACCGCCTCGATCAGCTTGAACACCCGCACCTGCCAGCCGTCCGGCAGCGACGGATCCAGCCACATCCTGTCTTCCACACGGCCATAGCCGAATTTGGCTTCCGAGAACCGCATCACCACCTCGCGGGTGAGCGTGTCTTTCACCGCGCCTTCAATCACCGCATGGCCGTCCGTATCAAGCGTCGCGGTAAATTCAACCGGCTGCACATCCACTGCCACCCGCCGTGGCGGCGCTTCTGTTGCCTTGGCCTGCAGCGAAAACCCGTCGGGCAAGCCAAAGCGCAAAACCTGCGAAATAATCTCGAAATCCTGCATCGAGACCCCTTCCGGCGCGCTCAGGGTCACATCCGCATCGACGATCTCGAGTCGCCCGCCGCCAAGGCTCGCCAGCGCGTTCAGCCCTGCCTCGACCGCCTCGCGCCAATGGGTGGACGGCGCGCCGATTCCCACATCGCATTTCAGCGCCACCCCGATCAGGCGTTCAACCTTGGTGGCGATCTTGCTGGCTTCCACCTCATCTTGTGCGGCGCAGGTGGCTGCCTCGGGCGCGGCCACATCAAGGATAAACGCATAGGGGGAAATCACCGGCCTCGGGGCTGAAATATTCACCCGCAGCGTCACCCCTTCCGGCCGCAGGTTCTCCGCCATTTCCTCAAAGCCCTGCTGCCAGTTGGCAGACATCGCTACCGCTTCCAGCTCCACCAGACCCGGCGAAACATTCAGGATGGATTGCTCGGTCAGGGGCG
>JALWPC010000407.1 GCA_026995265.1 Paracoccaceae bacterium | reverse complement strand
ATCCAGCGGGTGTTTGAACTGTGTGACCGGAATGTCTCCGAGACCGCACGGCGCCTGAACATGCATCGCCGCACCTTGCAGCGCATACTGGCCAAACGCAGCCCGCGGTAAAGCTCCGGCCTCGCGCGGCGCGCACATCGCCTATGGCTCGTGGGGCGCGGGCCAAAAGCTCTGTTAACGGTTCCTTAAGGCTTTCGCGGCACTCTGGGACCATGCAAATGCGTCTCAAATCAAATGAAAACTGTCTGGAAGCTGAAGGGGTGCTGATCCCTTATGATCCGGCCATCATCACCCCTGCCATAAAACAAGCCATAGAGGCGGGGTATTTCGAGGCGGAAGAAGCGGCGCAATTGCCGCATATTGTTGAACCCGATGACATTGTGCTGGATATTGGCGCGGGCATCGGCTTTATCTCCACCCTGATTGCCCGTCGGGCAGAACGGGTGATCTCGGTGGAGGCCAACCCCGATTTGCTGCCCTTTATGGCGCAACTTCACCAGATGAACGGGGTGGAAAATGCCACGCGGCTCAATGTGGTGCTGGGCGACATCGAGGCGGGAAAAGCGACCTTTTATCAGCGCACCGACTTTTGGATGGGGTCGCTGGCGGCGGGGCCGAACCCCTATAAATCGGTAGTAAAAGTGCCCTATATGGGGCTGAATACGCTATTAAAGCGGGAAGGTGTCACCCTGATTGTGTGCGATATTGAAGGCGCGGAGAGCTTTCTTTTCAGTCATGCCGAGTTATGCTGTGTTGACCGCGTTTATCTTGAGCTACATGACCACATCACCGGCCTCAAGGGGGTGGCGGAGGTTTTTCAGGCAATGGCGGCACGCGGATTTAGCTATGATCCGCGCTTTTCCAGCGGCGCTATTGTGCTTTTTCGGCGTGTCCAAAAAAAAGAGGTGTTGCGGCCTTACGCGCGGCAGTAAAGCGTGCTGACTGATCGGGCGTTTTTCTGGTGATGCCAAAACGCATGCGCAAAGCCCATGCGCCGAAAGCAAAACCTGCACAAATGCCGAAAAACGCGCGCGGCGTTGATCGCGTTTCTTTTGTTGAACAATCCTTGCAAATTGCACATATCCCCAAGGGTGCGACATACGGGAAAATTTATTGTATAGCCAGGCGACTCAATTTCGAGCCCGGTCCTGATGCGCGCATACTTCAATGTCGGTTTTTCTGCTCGGCGTCAGGACGGTTCCGCTCCCCCGCCCCATGACACGTCCGCCACAAGCGCAACATTCGCCGCGCGGCGCGGGTGCAATCTCGCCAAACAATGCAGTAGCTGACGCGCCGCCCCGCCGAGCCGAAGGCGAGGCGCGGGTCCGGTGCTTTAAGCACCGGAAAAACCGCGGTATCCGGCGTTCTGCCCGCCCAAGCCCCGCCCTCTGAGCTTTAGCATTCCAACCGGCCGATCAATACATGCCCCTGATGACATGTCATATTTGACATGTCTACAAAGGCATGTATCAGAACGCCGAAACAGGCCAAGGCACCCCAACCTCGCCTCTTCGGCGGCCCCCGTGGCGGGGCTGGTTGAATCCGGGGTCAAATAAGAGCCGTCAGGCTATAGCCGTTCCACCAGGAAATGCGCGAGTTTTGCGCCGGTGCGGCGGCTTGCGCACTAAGCCAGGGGGGTGGGATGCGCCAGGTTATAACGGGATTGCTGCGTTGGTTGCCACCACCACCGTCCATAATTTATCCTGGGGAAGCTTTGAATAAAGCCGGACCACATGAATTATCTAATCCGGACTATGTTTCGCAGGACTACATCTTACCCAAGCACACGTTAAGCATGAATTATTATTCAAATCACGGACTTGAATTGTTCGCTGTAGAGTGTCTACTATCCTAGGAGAATAGACATTTCAAAACACTATTACATGTTTAATAACAACCTATTAATGTGTGATTTAATATTAGTCCAATTATATTTTACCAAAACACAAAAAACCACCTTGGGCAGAATGGTCAAACTCAAAGAAAAGGCAAAGCTTGATAGAGGCCAAAATTCTTCACATCACATTAACAGCGTGAAGCCCCATTGTTCAGAGCCTCCCTTTGTTAAAACGGATACGGTCAGGCCATAGACTGCAATCTGAGGGCCGACACCGCATTGCGATGTGCATCAAATCCTTCGTAGCTGGCGAAGCGCTCCGTGTGCATGGCCATTTCGGCGTAGCCCGATGGCGAAATATGCCCGATGGAGGCGCTTTTCAGGAAATCGTGGACCCCGAGTGGCGAGCCGAATCTGGCCGCGCCGGATGTGGGCAGAACGGCATTCGGGCCCATAACGTAATTGGCGATTGAACTGGGGAGATTCTCGCCCAGCAGGATTTCAGAGGCGTTTCTGATATGTGCGAGGTGGTCAAACGGATTTTTAGAGAGCACTTGAAGATGCTCGGGCGCATAGTCATTGACGAACCGGTAAGCTTCTTCAATGTCCCGCGTTATCACGACACCGCCATTATTGCCGCTCAGCACGGTGGAGGCATATTCGACCCGCCTACTATCCATATGCTGATAGAATTCCGGGGCCGCGTCGATAACCGCCTTGGCAATATCGGCCGACGGTGTCACCAGAAATACAGAGCTATCCGGCCCGTGTTCCGCCTCGATCAAAAGATCAAGGGCCGCTGTTCGGGGGGTGGCGGTCTCGTCGACAAGCAGCACGCTTTCTGTTGGGCCCGCCCTCACATGCGAGGCGATTTCCCCGCTCAGCAGCCGTTTTGCGGCCACAACCCACAGGCTCCCCGGCCCTTCGATCTTTTGGCACTTGGGCACCGACTCCGTGCCAAAGGCAGCGGCAGCCACCGCAACGGCACCACCGGCCTTGAACACCCGTTCCACACCGGCCAGCCGCGCGGCCACCAGCGTAGCGGCATCGACGGTGCCATCGGGTGCGGGCGGGGTGATCACAATTGGCTCGCGCACACCGGCAACAACCGCCGGAATGGTGGTCATCAACGTGACCGACGGAAAGGACCCCTTCCCGCGCGGCGAATAGAGCGCGGCGCTGTCAATGGCATTATAGCGCTCGCCCACCAGCACCCCGGGGCGAATTTCCTTCATCCACATGTCTTTTGGCATCTGTTCCCCATGGAAGCGGCGGATGTTGTCTGCCGCATATTCCAGTGTTTCGATCAGGTCGCTGTCCAAGCTGTCAAAAGCCCGGTCAAACTCGGCCTTGCTCGCTTCAACAGTGCTTTCTGACAGATCGGCTTGGTCAAATTGCCTGGCATACCGCACGAGGGCTGCGTCACCGTCCTGCCTGACAGTGTCGATGATCGGTTTCACTCCGTCCAGAAATGCCGAAAGGTCACCTTCCGTTCGGATGTGCAGCTTTGCTATCTCGGCTTTCGACATTGCGGAAAGCTTATGCACGGCAATCGGTGCGGCCTGTTCAGTTTTCATTTTGTGTCTCCATTGCCATGACTTTCAGGGTTTCCTCGCGAATGTCGGCCATAATGTCCCGCTTGTATTCGCCAAACCGCGCGGTGGTGACGACGTCAAAGTTGCGCGGGCGCTCCAGTTCGATATTGATCGAGCGTTTTACCAGGCCTGGGCGGCTGCAAAGCACCACCACCCTGTCTGCAAGGAAAATCGCCTCATCGACATCATGGGTGACAAAAAGAACGGTGACCTTGTGGTCTTCCCATACTTTGAGCAGCAATTCCTGCATCATCCCGCGGGTTTGTGCATCCAGCGCCCCGAAGGGTTCATCCATCAACAGGATTGAAGGCTTGTAAACCAGCGCACGGGCAATGGCCACGCGTTGGCGCATACCGCCCGAGAGCTGCTTGGGGTAGGCATTTTCAAAACCGGACAGGCCAACAGCCTGCACAAAATGCGCGACAAGCTCATCTTTTTCAGCCTTGGCGAAATTGCTCTTCTCAAGGGCAAAGCGGATGTTGCCCTGAACCGTCATCCATTCAAACAGGCTATAGCTTTGAAAGACAAAGCCGCGGTTTCGACCCGGGCCATCAACCGATACGCCGTCGATCAGAATGTCGCCGGATGTGGGTTCGTCCAGCCCCCCGATCATGTTAAGCAGGGTGGATTTTCCGCAGCCGGATGTGCCGACAATAGAAACGAATTCGTTTTCATGGACATCCAGATCGATACGTTTGATCGCTTGAACGGCTCGCGGGCCACGGCCGAAAATCTTTCCGACAGCATCCACCTTAATTCGGGGCGTAGTTACATTGTTGGTCATGGTCGTTATCGCTTGTCACTATTCCACCGGAAAAGCTTAAGTCCCGATTTATTGAAGGCGTAGTCGGTCAAAAGCCCGAGAACACCGATGAAGAGGGTTCCGAATAGGATTGTATCCGTTGCCAGATAGCGCTGTGCGTCCATGATCCGGCGGCCAAGCCCGTCACTGGCCGCCACCAGCTCGGCGACCACAAGATAGGTCCATGTCCAGCCGATGGTGATGCGGAAGGTATCCCAGATGCCCGGCGAGGCGGCAGGCAGGATAACGCGGCGCAGAATTTCGGAATTGCTAAAGCCAAGGGTTTGTCCGGCGCGGATCAAATTCATGTCGATGTTTTTCACATTATCCATGATCATCAGGGCCTGCTGGAAGAAGGTGCCCAGAAAAAGAATGAGGATTTTTTGTGCATCCCC
>JALWPC010000406.1 GCA_026995265.1 Paracoccaceae bacterium | reverse complement strand
CTTGGGGAACCCCATGAAGGCCAGCACGTCTTCCTCGGCTTCGTCCATCAGTGCCGACAGCTTCGGGAACTGCGCACGTAGCTTGTCGGCTGTCTCACGCCATTGGGTTCTCGCCTGGGAGCGATCCTCCTGCACGAAAACCGTGCGGATCACCGCCGCCACCATCTGATGCTGCCGGCGCGGCACATACGCCAAGGCATTGCGCATGAAGTGCACGCGACAGCGCTGCCAAGTCGCGCCAATCACCTTGGCGATCGCCTGCTTCAGTCCCTCATGCGCATCCGAGATCACCAGCCGCACCCCGCTCAGGCCGCGCCGTATCAGACCACGCAGGAAGTCGGTCCAAAAGGCCTCGGTCTCGGCCGGGCCAACCGCCATACCCAGCGTCTCGCGCCGACCCTCGGCATTCACGGCGACCGCAACCACCACGGCCTGGTTCTCCACCGAGCGCCGTTCGCGTGACTTGACGTAGGTCGCATCCAGCCACAGATAGGGCCACTGGCCAGGGATCTCACGATTCAGGAACGCCTCGACCCGTTCGTCCAAGTCCGCACATAGTCGCGATACCTGGCTCTTCGAAATTCCGGTCATCCCCAGCGCCTGCACCAAGTCATCGACCTTGCGGGTCGAAATCCCCTTGACATACGCCTCCTGGACCACCGCCACCAGCGCCTGTTCAGACGCTTTACGCGGCTCGAGAAAGCTTGGAAAGTAGCTGCCCGAGCGCAGCTTCGGAATCTTCAGCTCGAGCGTCCCCAGACGGGTCTCCAGCGTCCGGTCACGGTAGCCATTACGCTGGTTTACACGCTCGGGGCTACGCTCGTGCAAACCCGCGCCACAGCGCGCTTCGGCCTCCGCATCCATCAGCCGTTGCAACACGAGCTGACCCAGTTCGCGCAGCAAATCCCCATCCGCATACTTTTCTGCCAATCGAATCAGTGTCATCCTGTCTTCGGTCATCGTGGTGCTCCTCCGTTTCTGGTGAAGGTCTGTCAACCTCCAGTTTACGGAGACCCACGGTGGCCTCTAAACCACCGTGGCGATTTACACCACTTACGGGGACACTACC
>JALWPC010000405.1 GCA_026995265.1 Paracoccaceae bacterium | reverse complement strand
GACAGAGGGCTGGAGGTTGTCGCAACCGATGACCAGCAGGCTGAGATTTTGAAACAGGTGCAGGCGGAGAAACAGGCGGATGACAGAGCTAGAGCGGTTGCTCACGCAGCAGTTAAACGCGCAGAGCGAGCGGGTCGAGGCATTAATACTGCGTGTCGCGCAGTTGCAGAGAGCGGTGAACGAATTGCGGCAGACTGTGAGCGAGTTGCTGCCGCTGTTAGAGCGGCAAAACAGCGGCTGAATAGTGGGCCACGGCCACGGCCGGGGCCAGGGATGAGCATGTGAGGTTTTTGGTAGCGCTACCAAAAACCACCGCTAATGCCACCGCGTTTGTCGTCGTCGTCCTCTGGCGGCAGGCCACGGGCCCTGCGGTGCGCGTTCCGCAGGGCCTTGCCCACCGTTCCAACACCACCCAGGAACTTGGTCATGATCTCGTTTTGCACGTCGATTTTTCCCAGCGGTTCTAGGCGATTTCCTACAAACGCAAGCGCCTGATCGGGGATGATCTGGATCATGCCGTAGGTGTGGCGCACCAGGGTGACGATCAGCAGCGCGTAGAGCAGCAGCATGGCGGTCAGCACCACGGGGCCGGCGAACTGGCCGGAGAGACTGGACTCCAGAAACCACGCAAAGCCCCGGTTGGCGAGGGCGTAACCCACGCGGGTCAGCAGGATGGCCACGATCAGAGAGCCTACCATCAGCACGGGCCGGGCCATTGTGGAGACGAACAGCATCATGCCCTGGCGGGCCTCGTTGGTCACCCAGCCATTGCCCTCCGGGGTTACATTGACCACGGGAAGAAACACCGAGACGACCACGGCAAGAATCACCGAGACAATCCACTGGATCACGCCCATCGTCCAGATGATAAAGACCATGAACGGCAGGTAGACCGCCAGGAACACGGCGGACAGAAACACCAGAAATACCAGCAGGGTGCCCAGGGTGGTGAAGTACATCACCATCTCCTCGATGGCCCCTATGCTGGCATCCTTGGCAGCGCCCATGAAGGGAATCTTGCTGGCCACATTGCCGATGAGGCTGTTCTCGGACGCGGATTTCAGCCCGGC
>JALWPC010000404.1 GCA_026995265.1 Paracoccaceae bacterium | reverse complement strand
CACCATGTCAGATGGGGTGGTTGCCGCCCGCTTCCGGCGGCATCGTAGTGTGCCAAACTGGTGGCTGTGTGGGCCACGAAAAGGAAAGGACGGCAACCGTGACGAAGGATATGATGATCGGCGTTGATCTGGCAAAGCATGTTTTCCACCTGCATGGGGCGACGATGTCGGGGCATGTGCTGTTCCGAAAGCGGCTTTCGCGCGGGCAGTTTCTGCGGTTCATGGAGCGTCAGCCCTCCTGCATCGTCGTGATGGAGGCCTGTGGCGGCGCGCATCACTGGGCGCGTGAGCTTGCGAAGCTCGGCCACGAGGCGAAGCTGATCTCGCCCGGCTATGTGAAACCCTTCGTCAAGCGTCAGAAGAATGACGCCAACGATGCCGAAGCCATTGTCGAGGCGGCGCAGCGGCCGGGGATGCGCTTTGTCGCGGTCAAGTCAGCCGAGCAGCAGGCCATCGCCTGCCTGTTCCGGGCGCGCAAGCAACTGGTCGAGCACCGGACAGCGCTTGTCAACGCGCTGCGTGCGCATCTTTTCGAGTTCGGTTTTGCCTTTCCCGCCGAGGCCGCCGGTCTGGCACAGGCACGCCGGGTTCTGGAAGACGCCGGGACCGAGTTGCCCGATCTGGTCCGCGAACTGTGTCGCGACCAGTTGGCGCGGATCGACGAAGCGTCGGAGCGGCTCGCAGAGCTGTCGCGCCGCATCAGTGCGCTCGGGAGCGGCGGAGAGCAGGCAAGGCGCCTGCAGACAATGCCAGGGCTCGGTCCTGTGACAGCGCTGGCCATCGAGGCCTTTGCCCCGCCGATGGAGAGCTTCCGATCAGGGCGTGACTTTGCCGCATGGCTGGGTCTCGTGCCGCGACAGCACTCGACCGGGGGCCGGCAGCGATTGGGCCGGATCTCGAAGGCCGGTCAGTCCGACATCCGCAGACTGTTGATCAGCGGGGCGATGTCGCGTCTGAACTGGATCGGCCGCCGGGCAATCCGTCCGGGATCGTGGCTGGCGCGGATGCTGGAGAGAAAGCCGAAGATGCTGGTCGCGATCGCGCTGGCCAACAAGATGGCGCGGGCTGTCT
>JALWPC010000403.1 GCA_026995265.1 Paracoccaceae bacterium | reverse complement strand
CCAAGCTCAATGGCGGGCTTTATCTCACTCCCGACACCAGCACCGAACTGAAGGATGACCTGAACCAGATGATGGATATGCCAACTGGCGATGCCAAAGAAGGCCCGGACGCCACCGACAGCATGGCCACCGACAGCATGGCAAGCGAAACCATGACCACAGGCGCCATACCTGATGAAACGATGGCGGCAAGTATTATGGCCCCTGAGTCCATCAGCCCGCGCAACCGCATTTCCATTACCTTCAACGGCCCTTTGGCAAGCGGCGATTATATCGGCCTTTCGCCTGCTGGCAAAAACAATACCCTTGCGGTTACCCGTGCTGATAGCACCGGCATCGCTGCCTTGATTGCCCCCGCTGCCACCGGAACATATGCGATCAACTATTACAATAGCGCAGGCGAGGTACTGGCCAGCCAGAGTATCGAGGTAAAATAGCAACCACACCCCCTCAACACCCTCCTGAAACCAGCTTCGGGATGGTGCTTCATCTGTTGCCTATTCAAGTGAAGCCCGAAAATCCCACGGCCTCAACCAAAAAGGTCTCGGGACGATCCATTGGCGCAATGCAATCCGAGTTGCGCGTGAAGTATAACTCACCGCTCCAATCGCCTTTGAGGTGGCCGGATCGCTCACCCGACGTATCGAATCCGAAACAATCTATGAAAGCACCGGCCAGTTCCATATTGGTGGGCCAGCTCCCCAGTTCCGTATCCTCACACAACTTTCCGGCATCGGTGTCTTGCCAACACCGTCACAGATCACAGCGGGGATGTTTCAAAGTTTTTGACGACAACCATATCTCCCGAAATCGCCCATTCTGACCACATCCCGCCGTGAGGGATTTGCATTAACAAACCGACCAAACGATAACGACTCTCCCGGGAAAGACGTTATCGTTATTTTTCGAATAGTGGTATTTTATCAGATTGTTACAATGTATTGATGGCGTTGTTGCATATAAGATCGTTGAGACGGATTTCCCCTTTCCCAAGCCAGTCATTGGATTTTCACGCTCACAGGCATTCCATGTGCTGTGAATCGGTTAAGGCAGTTCACGATGACTTTGGCT
>JALWPC010000402.1 GCA_026995265.1 Paracoccaceae bacterium | reverse complement strand
GGTCACATGGATTTCCATGCGCAGGACGCTGATCATAAAAACCCGTTTGGCATAGGTCAGGGCGTCGGCGAAATCGGGCGCTTCGTTTTTGGATTGCAGCGCATGGAAAAAAGTATCGAGCTGCCGTTGCCGCCCGATAGACAGGGCTTGCCAACGCTCGAACACCGTTGAGAAAACGGTGTTAATCCATGTGAAAATAGTGTGCAAATGCTTCTCTGTGGTTGTGCTCTTTCATGCGACGTTAACACAAATTAACCCAATTCCGAATATGCAACTGCATATGTGCCGCGACGGAAGTCCTATTTCAGGGCTTCCGGTGGGGTTAATGGTCGTTGGCAAAGGGGGCTTCATCGCCCCAGAGTTCGGCCACGCTGGCATCGCGCCCACAACCGGTGCGGTAATAGTGGTAGCGGCCAGGGTTTTTCCGGTAGTAATTCTGGTGGTAGGTCTCGGCCTCCCAGAAATCGCCGGCGGGGCGGATGACGGTGGCGATGGGCACGCCAAGGCGGCGCTGCACCTCGGCTTTGGAAGCCCGCGCGGCGGCGGCTTGTTCCTCGGTCAGGGCATAAATCGCGGGGGTGTAGCTGTGGCCACGGTCGCAAAACTGGCCGCCGCCATCGGTGGGGTCGGTGGTGCGCCAGTAGATATAGAGCAATTGCTCATAGCTGACCTTGTCGGCGTCAAAGGTGATGCGCACCGCCTCGCGATGCTGGCCGTGGTTGCGGTAGGTGGCGTTTTGCAGGGTGCCGCCGGTATAGCCCGAGGTGGTGTCCACCACGCCCTCGACCCTGTCAAAATCGCTCTCCACGCACCAAAAGCAACCCCCCGCGAAAATCGCGGTTTGCAGGTTTTGGGCATTGGCGGCGGTGGCCCCGGCCAGCAGCGCCCATAAAACGATCAGGATTCGCATTCTCTTTCCTCTCAAAAGCTGGTATGGCGGCACCATGCTGGCGCGGCCAGTCAAATGCAATCAACATTCCGGTGAGGAATTGTTTCAGTTTTCAGGAGCCAGATATGCCCGGACTTTTACCCAATGTAGACCCAGAGGGCCTTCAGGAATTCTCGGTGGTGTT
>JALWPC010000401.1 GCA_026995265.1 Paracoccaceae bacterium | reverse complement strand
CTCATCCGGCTGGAGGCGCGACTGTCTCCGATAATGGAGAGCCTGTCGGGCGTCGCCATTGCGGCGCTGTTGGTGGTTGTGGCGTGGCGCCTTTCAGACGGCACCACAAGCTTGGCCAACTTCATGGCCCTGATGGCGGGTTTCGGAGTGATCTCGCAACCGGCCCGCAACCTTGGGAAAACCTTTGCTATGGCCAAACAGGGCGAAGCTGCGCTTGACCGGATTTTCGAGATTCTGGACCTGCACCGCACCATCGAAGACCCCGCCTCGCCAGTGGCTTTGGCTGGCAGCAAGGGCGCTCTTTCATTTCAAAATGTCGGGTTTGCCTATCCCGATGGCAAACAAGCGCTGGACAACATTTCACTGGAAATTCCGGCTGGCGCGATGGTGGCTTTTGTTGGTCGTTCAGGGGCAGGCAAATCAACCATCTTCAACCTGCTGCCGCGCTTGTTTGACGTGTCCGAAGGCCAGATTAAGCTAGACGGTGTGGATATCCGATCCCTGTCCCATGCCGATTTGCGCCGCCAAATCGCGCTTGTAAGCCAGGACTCGGTGCTGCTCAGCGGCACCATCGGCCAAAACATCGGCTTTGGCCGTGAGGGCGCGAGCACCGCTGAAATTGAGGCTGCCGCTAAAGCCGCCGCCGCGCACGGGTTTATCACGGCCTTGCCGCAAGGCTATGACACCCCCGTCGCCGCCGCGGCCAGCACCCTTTCAGGTGGGGAAAAACAGCGCATTTCCATTGCGCGGGCAATGCTGCGAAACGCCCCCGTTTTGCTGCTGGACGAACCAACCTCGGCGCTTGACGCTGAATCCGAAGCGGTTATCAAGCAGGCACTGGAAACCCTCGCCAAGGGCCGCACCACGCTGGTCATAGCCCACAGACTGGCCACCATCCGCGAGGCTGATACCATAGTAGTGCTCGACAAAGGCCGTGTGGCCGAAACCGGCTCCCATGATGAATTGCTTGCCAAAGGCGGCATTTATGCCGAGCTTTACCAACTGCAATTCAACGGTTAACAGACCGGCGCAAATAGGCCGCAATTATGTCCTGTAACCGTTTAAATAACAACATT
>JALWPC010000400.1 GCA_026995265.1 Paracoccaceae bacterium | reverse complement strand
CGCCGTGCAATTCGCGCATTTTGATATTTACGGCTGGACGCCCACCGCCCGCCCCGCCCGCCCCAAGGGCGGCGAGGCCCAGGGCGGGCGGGCGATATTGGCCACGCTGGAAGCGCAGTTCAATGCGGGGTAACCAGCCCGTCACCGACCTGCTCGATGCCCCGGACGGCCAGCGCATCTCGCAACTTCTGTTCGGCGAGGCGTTTTCGGTGGAAAAAACCGAAGGCGCCTATAGCTTTGGCCGCATGGATTGCGGCTATCAGGGCTGGCTCCCCAGCGCCGCGCTGGCCGCGCCGCGCGTGCCCAGCCACCACGTGGCCGCCATGGGCACTTTTGTTTATGCCAGCCCCGATATGAAATCGGAGGTCAGACAGCGCTTGCCATTTATGGCGCGGGTCACGGTGCTGGGGCAAGAAGGGCTGTTTTCCCAGCTGCCGGAAGGCTACGTGTTTTCCACCCATCTGTGCGCCACGCCCGCCGCCGATTTCGTCGCTGTTGCCGAGCGCTTCCTCGGCGTCCCCTACCTGTGGGGCGGGCGCTCCAGCCTCGGGATTGACTGCTCGGGGCTGGTGCAAATGGCGCTGCTGGCGGCGGGGCGGAAGGCCCCGCGAGACTCGGGGCCCCAGGCCAGGAGCCTTGGCAGCGCCGTGCCTGAAGGCGCGCCGTTGAAGCGCGGGGATTTTGTGTTTTGGCGTGGCCATGTGGGGATTATGCAAACGGTCGACAGGCTGCTTCACGCAACAGCGTTTTCTATGAGCGTGATGACGGAACCGCTGGCCACGACGGTGGCGCGGGTCGAGGCGCAGGGGTATGGCGGGATTACGGCCATTCGACGACTCTAGGCACGCCAAAAGGCGGCATCGCCGTGGGCTTTGCCGTTTTTGTGCTGCCAATGCGTGGCTCGGGCGGGACTCCCTTACCTTTAGAGCGGCTCCGGCATTTTCGGAATCGATGGGGGTTCCCATCCTGAGGCGTTTGTGATTCATCATCCATACTGGTGAAGGAGGCTAGGATTGATGACGAGACCTTATTCGAATGACCTGAGGGAGCGGGCGGTGGCGGCGATGGAGGCCGGGGAGA
>JALWPC010000399.1 GCA_026995265.1 Paracoccaceae bacterium | reverse complement strand
GCGGGGCGCTCACATACGTTGGCCACCAGATCGTGGTTGATCTTGGGCGGCTTGGTGTATTGCACGTTCACCGCAATATCGCCCTGGCCGCCGCAGTTGATCTGGCAGCAGGAGGTGGTGATCCGCACGCGGTTTGGCATCTCTTCGTTGACAAACTCGTGGTGCAGCGCGTCCATCAGGCTTTTCACAACGCCCGAGGCGTCGGTGCCGGGGATGTCGCAGTGCAGCCAGCCCTGGGTGTGGCTGATCATCGAAACCGAAGCCCCGGTGCCACCCACAGGGAAGCCGTTGGCGTTCAGCTCGTCTATGAGCGGCTGCACCTTGGCCTCGTCGGCCACCATAAACTCGATATTCGAGCGGGTGGTGAAGCGCACATAGCCCTCGCCGTAATTGTCGCCGATGTCACACAGCTTGCGGATGGTGTAAACATCCATCTGGCGCTGGGTGCCGGCACGCACGGTGAACAACTCGTCACCGGATTTGGCCACGTGGCGCAGAACCCCGTGCTGCGGGCGGTCGTGGTAATCCCACTGGCCGTAATTCTTCACGCTCAGCGGGTGCATGAATGGCTTCGGGTCTGGAACCCCGCATTCATCCGGCATCCGTGGCTTGGCTTTCATCTCGTTCATAATGTGTCTCCCTTTTCCGCGGGATACGCTCCGCGCGGGTCAAATCTGCTACGGTGGGTGCTTGCACCCACCAAGTGCCGTAGGGTGGGTGCTCGCACCCACCACACGCTTTAGTCGTCACCAACCATCATGCCGGCTTCTTCAGCCTTGCGCTCGAACCACTTGGCCGATTCCTCGTCGAAGTCGTCGGTGCGCACGTAAGAAGATGTCCGCGGGTGGTTCACCATGTTGGGGTCTGCCGGAATGTCCATGGCCTCGAGGAAGGCCGGAACACCGATACGGTCGATGCACTCGCCGATACGCTCGTGCTCCAGCGCGTTGTCGGCGAAGAACTCCATGCACTCCTCGGCAAAGTCTTCCAGAGCCTCGAAATCCTCTTCGGTTTCGAGCTTGATGAAAGGCTTGATCATGGTGCCCATCAGGTCGCCCACTTTCAGCGAGCGCTTGCCACCGATCATGATGCTTGCGCCACGGTCATCACCCGGGCTCAGCGCCTTGGTCATTACGTTGATGCAGTGCATGCAGCGCACGCAGGAGCTGTTGTCAATCTCCATGGTGTCGTCATCGTGCAGCGAGATCGCACGGGTCGGGCACATGGAAACCACAGTGTCGATGGTATACTTGCGGCCTACGCGCTCGATATGCTCTTTCACCTTGGCCTGGTCGATCTTGATGTCATCACGCCAGGTGCCGATCACGGCAAAGTCGGCGCGGTGGATGGCGTTTACACAGTCATTGCCGCAGCCCGAGAACTTGAACTTGAACTTGTATGGCATGGACGGGCGGTGCATTTCGTCCAGCAGGCGGTTGATGATGCCACGGTGGGCCCGCACGCCGTCAAAGCAGGACTGCTCGCAACGGGCATGGCCAACGCAGGACATTGCGGTCCGCAAAGCCGGGCCAGCGCCGCCAAGGTCAAAGCCGATCTCGTTCAACTCGTCAAAAGCAATTTGTGCATTCTCGGATGTGCAGCCCTGGAACATAATGTCGCCAGACTGACCGTGGAAAGCAATAAGGCCGGAGCCGTGCTTTTCCCAGATGTCGCAAAGCTGGCGCAGCAGGTCTGTGGTGTAGTGGTTACCCGCTGGCGGCATAACCCGCAGCGTATGGAATTCTTTTGATTCAGGGAACTGGTCAGCCACCTCGGAGAAGCGCGGGATAATACCGCCGCCATAACCAAGCACCGAAAGCGTGCCGCCTTTCCAGAAGCCACGGCGCTTTTCGTAAGAGTGGTTGAGCTGACCCAGAAGGTCGTTCATCATTGGCGCGTATTGTGCGCCCTGGGTGTCCCGCAGCCGCTTCAGGCCGGTTACGAAGCTGGGCCAAGGGCCGTCTTCGAGTTCGTCAAGGTGAGGCGTGGGGTTCACACCGTTCTGGTCACCGTCGTTAATGTTATCGCCATCTTTCATTGCAATATCTCCCTTGCGCTAGCGTATCTTCGTTTCATTGGCCTCCACAGCTCTTGACCGGCTGCTTGCCCGCCCCATCTATAGCACATTCCCTACAAAAAGGGTAAACTATAGCGACTATCGGAAACCATTTGCATGATCCTGTTTCAAATCTATATATCTCGATTATGGAATGTAAAGCAAAAGATCAGGCCCGTTTGGGCATACCAAGATAAACCAAGGGATACACTCGGGGAAACCCAAGTATAGTTGAAAAAAATGGATACGAATTCAGAAAACGGGGTCGATTTGTCGCAATTTTCCGGGGCGTTTGACCTGTGCAACACGGCGGCCTATGCGGCGTGGCGCCGCAGCAAATTGGCCACCTCCCCCCGCGCCGGGGCCATGCCTGTGCACAAGGTGGGCAATCTGTCGCAACCCACGGACTCAGAGAAAAAAGCGATTCTGCGGCAGATCGCCGAATCAAACTTCGCCATCTATCAGGCTGAACGCTATAGTGCCGATGAAGACGAGGTCGGGGCCGAGCTGCGCCACTTCACCGATGCCTTCGGCCTGCGCATCGCCGAGGCCCACCGCTCGGCGGGCCATAACGGCGTGGTGGCGCTGAAGGTCTCCATGGCCGAGCACCAGCGCGGCTTTATCCCCTATTCCCGCAAAGCCATGAACTGGCACACCGACGGCTACTATAACAGCGAAGCCGACACCATCCGCGCCTTTGTGCTGCATTGCGTGCGTCAGGCCAATATCGGCGGCCAGAGCCAGATTATAGACAACGAAATCGCCTATATCCGCCTGCGCGATGAAAGCCCCGAGGCGGTGGCTCTGCTGATGGACCGCGAGGCCATGACCATCCCCGAAAGCCCCGAGGCCGACGGCACGGTGCGCCCTGTGAGCATCGGGCCTGTCTTCTTTATAGAGGACGGCAACCTCATTATGCGCTACACCGCCCGCACCCGTTCGATTTCATGGAAGGACGAGGCCACCCGCAAGGCCGCCGCCCTGCTGCAGAACCTGCTGGAATCAGAGCGCGACTATCTGCACACTCTCACTTTGCAGCCCGGTCAGGGTATACTCAACAACAACACCCTGCATAACCGGACCGCCTTTGACCCGGATGCAGACACAGGAACCAGCCAGCGCATGCTTTACCGCATCCGGTTTCACAACAGATTATAAGGGAGACTATCATGGCAAAGCTCAGTGACCTGATCATCGGCCACCCCGAGGTGGATACATTCGAAGAGCTCGAGCGCCTTGTCGCCCATGCGGGCGAATCGGGCGAGATGTTCATAGAATTCGACGTAAAGCCCGACTACAAAAACACCCCCAAGAAATGGGAATGGATTCTGGAGGCCGCCTTCACACGGGGGATTCAATATGACGACTGACACCATGACCCTGATCGAAACCTACGAACTCCCCTATACGCGGAAAGCGTCGTTGCATGATCACGAGTATGAAAGCGGTATGCACCTGCTGCGCCTGACCATCCGCGAGGGCCACCGCATCACCGCCGTTGACATCGGCCCCGAACAGGCCAAAGCCATGGGGCAGGCCATGCTCGACTGGGCCAAAGAACAGGAGTCCTGAATGGACCATCTTCCGATTTTCCTTGATGTCAAAGGCAAGAAAGTGCTGGTGGATGGCGGCAACACCCCCGCCGCCCGCCGCGTGGAACGGGCGCTCTCGGCGGGGGCCGATGTGCATGTGTTCTGCCCGAAAATGTCGGATGAATTCCGCACATTGCGCGACCACCCGCGCGTGACCCACCACCTGCGCGCCCCCGAGCCAGCGGATTTCGAGGGGGCCGTGGTGGCCTACGGGGCCTCGGAAATCGAAGAGCGCGACGAACGCCTATACAAGATGGCCAAAGCCGCGGGCGTGCTGGTGAATGTCGCCGATGTCACCAAATATTGCGATTTCATCACCCCCTCGATCGTGGACCGCTCGCCGCTGGTGGTGGCCATTTCCTCGGGCGGCAATGCCCCGGTGATCGCCCGCATCCTGCGCGCCCGCATAGAGGTCATGCTCCCCGCCGCCTATGGCCGCCTCGCCGCCTTTGTCGGCACCTTCCGCGACCGCGTGATGGCCCGCCTGAAATCCACCGAATCCCGCCGCCACTTCTGGGAAAACACCATCGAGGGCCAGGTGGGCGACCATTTCCTTGCGGGCGACGAAGACAAAGCAAGCGCTCGCCTGCTGGAAGACCTGGACGCCGCCGCCACCGGCGCGAAATCCGCCCAGATCGGCGAGGTGTTTCTGGTGGGGGCCGGCCCCGGAGACCCGGACCTCCTCACCTTCCGCGCCCTCCATATCATGCAACGCGCCGATGTGGTGCTGTTTGACCGGCTCGTGTCAGACGAAATTATGACCCTGGTGCGCCGCGACGCCGAGCGGGTATATGTGGGCAAAGCCCCGCAACAACACGCCATGGTGCAGGAGGAAATCTCCGAACTGATGGTGGAGCTGGCCAAACAGGGCAAGCGGGTGCTGCGCCTGAAGGGCGGCGACCCGTTCATCTTCGGCCGCGGCGGCGAAGAGCTGGAAATGCTGGCCGAACACGGGATTCCCTTTCAGGTGATCCCCGGCATCACCGCGGCCTCGGGCTGCGCCTCTTATGCGGGCATCCCGCTGACCCACCGCGACCACG
>JALWPC010000398.1 GCA_026995265.1 Paracoccaceae bacterium | reverse complement strand
GCCGCCTCGCTTTTTGCCCTCAACAAGCTTTACACCGAAAGCGAGCTGGTGGTGATGATGACCGCCGGGCTTTCCCCGATGGCGCTGGCAAAGCCGGTGGCGGTTTTTGGCGCTTTCATAATGATGATAACCGCGGTGGTGACGCTTTATCTGGTGCCCGCCTCGCAAACGCGGCTCGCGCAGCGGTTGGCGGATTTCCAGTCGGACTTTGCCAAAACGCTGGTGAAAGAGGGGCAGTTCATTCATCCGGCCAAGGGCGTCACCCTGTTTATCAAAGATACCTCCAAAGCCGGAGAAATGGCGGGGCTGTTCTTGAGCGACCGGCGCGACGCGGCCAATCCGGTTATCTATACCGCGCAAAAAGCCCTGCTATTGCAAGATGACAGCGGCATCCGGATTGTGATGGTAGATGGCAACATCCAGTATTTACCCGCCGAAACGAGCCAGCTTTCCACGGTGCATTTTGACCAGTTCGCCTATGATATTGGCAGCCTGCTTTCAACCCCGGCTGAAGTGACCCGCACCCCGTTCCAGCGCTATTTGCCAGAGCTTTTATGGCCAACCGAGGACATGACAGCCGGCGGGCTTTGGGGCAAAGGCGATTTTTTGGCAGAGGCCAATCACAAGCTGGCCATGCCCCTTAGCGGGCTGGTGCTGCCGCTGATTTCCCTTGGGGCCATTCTGGCAGGCGGCTTTCGGCGTGGCGGCTTTATGGGCCGCGTTATGGGGGCGGTGGTGCTGGGGCTTTTAGTGCAGGCCGGGCTTGGCGTGACCAAATCCATGGTGCAAGCCAATGCGGCGCTATTCCCGATTATGTATATCCCCGCCCTCGCCGGTTTGCTAATCGCCCTGTTACTCTTGCGGCGCGCAGGGCAAGTGCGAAAGCGGGCCACTACATGAGGTTGGCGCGCTACATTCTGGGCCGGTTCCTGATGAACCTGCTCAAGGTTCAACTGGCGTTTTTGCTGCTGGTTTTCGTGATCGACGGGGTCGAGCAGGCCCAGTTGCTCTCGCCCTATAACCTGAGCGGGCTTGAAGTGCTGCACATGATTTCACTTCGGATGCCACAATTCCTGATGAAAATCTTTCCGCTGGTGCTGATGCTGGCCTCGCTCACCACCTTCGTGGGGCTTTCGCGCAGTTCGGAGCTGGTGGTGATGCGGGCAGCAGGACAATCGGCGATCAAGCTTTTGATGGTGCCGGTGCTGGCAACCCTTGTTATCGGCATTCTGGCCACCACCGTGTTTAACCCGATCGTTGCCGCCACCATCCGGCGCACCGATGCGCTTTTGGCGGCCTATAACGTTGGCGGGCAATCGCTGGTTTCACTCGGAGACAAGGGGATTTGGCTGCGCCAGGGTGGCACCGAAAGCCAGTTTGTTATCCAGGCCGACCGAACCAGCTTTAACGGCTCGATCCTGTTCAGGGTCAACCTGTTCGAATTTACCCTTGATGGCTCGCTCACCCGACGGATTCAGGCAGAAAGCGCGCGGCTGGACAAGGGCGAGTGGCTCATGCGCAACGGCACCGAATGGCGGTTTGACTATAACGGCCCCGACATTGCCACCACGGCGCGCCCCTTTGAGACCCTGCCGCTGGCAACCACCCTGACCAGCCAGGAAATTCTGGAAAAATTCGCCTCGCCGCAAGCGGTGCCGATCTGGGATCTGCCGGCCCTGATCGACCGGCTGACCGAGGCCGGGTTTTCTTCGCAAAGGCAGAGGCTTTTCTTGCAATCAGAAATCGCCCGCCCCCTGCTTCTGGTGGCCATGGTGCTGATCGGCGCAGGTTTTTCCATGCGCCATACCCGTTTTGGACAAACGGGGCTTATGGTGCTTATTGCGGTCTTTTCGGCATTTATGCTCTACACGCTCAAATCAATCGCCGAAGCCCTGGGGGCGGCCTATGAAATTCCGATCGCGCTTGCGGCTTGGGGCCCGCCCACGGCCGGAATATTGCTCACCATGGGCTTGCTGCTGCACCTCGAAGACGGCTAATATAGCATATTATTTCCGGAGCCACCCGTGCCATTTTTAGCTCGCCTGTTTATTATCTGCCTGCTGCTCGCGACCCCGCTTCGGGCCGAGGTGATCGGCTTTTCAACCATGACGGCCGACAATGTTTCTTATGATGCGGCCACGGGCGAGCTTGTTGCATCCGGACAAGTGATTGTTATTTATAAACAAACCACGATGGAGGCCGAGAGTCTCCGTTATAATCGCCTCACCGGGCAGATAGAGGCCGTCGGCCCCATTCGGATTACCGACCCGAGCGGCGCGGTTTTTACCGCCACGGCGGCCTCGCTCAGCGCCGACCTGCGTTCGGGAATCATACAGGAAGCGCGGCTGCTTCTGGCCAACCGGTTCCAGATTGCAGCAGCCGAAATCCGCCGAAGCTCCGACCGCTTCAATATCCTTTACCGCACGGTTGGCTCCACCTGCACCGTAAGCGCGGACAACCCCGTGCCGATCTGGCAGATACGCTCCGGGCGGATCATCCATGACACCCAAGCCAAGCGGCTTTATTTCGAAGATGCGCGGTTTGAAGTGCTGGGTCTGCCTATTGCCTTTGTGCCGAATTTGCGCTTGCCGGACCCGTCTGTCCGGCGGGCAACGGGGCTGCTTTATCCTCAAATTATCTCGTCCAAAATCTATGGATATGGCATCAAGCTTCCCTATTACCTGACGTTGGGGGACTACGCAGACGCCACCATTACCCCCTTTGCCATTACCAATGGAGCGTTTTTGGTCGAGGCCGAATACCGGCGGCGCTATACCAATGGCGCGCTGAATATCCACGGGGCCTTTGCCCTGAAAGGCACCGCAAACGACACCGGCGATTTCTTTATAAAATCCGACCTCTCGTTCAACCTCGCCCATGACTATGAATTGTTTCTGGACCTTTCGTTGACCAGCACCGATGCCTTTATGCGGCGCTATGGTTATGACAACGCCGACCGTCTGGTGAGCCAGTTCGGCCTGCGCCGCTATGACCCGAGCAGCCTTTTCGAGGCCAGCGCCATATTTTTCCAGAGCCTGCGCGATGATGAGGTTGATTCGGAAGTCCCCTTTGCGCTGCCGCTGATAACCTATCGCCACACTTGGGAAGAGCCTCTTACCGGCGGGCGGATGGGGGTTAATGCCTCGTCTCTGGGGCTGTTCCGGGTGGCCGGTCGCGATGTGGCGCGCCTGAGCGCCTCCCTTGACTGGCGCAAAGACTGGGCCGCCCCCTTTGGCATACGCGCTACCACCTTCGCCGAGGTGCAGGGCGATATTTACCGCGTGTGGGATGATATAAACTTTGGCAACAACCTTTTGTTTCGGCTCACCCCGTCGGTTGGCGCCGATGTCAGCCTGCCATTTTCCAAATCCACCAAGGCCGGAGCGTTGCTGGTGCTTTCACCGGTGGCGCAGTTTATCTATACCCCCGAGCTTGCCTTCAATGACGTGGTGCCAAATGAAGACAGTTTGCAGGTTGAATTCGATGAAACCAACCTGTTTGGCCTAAGCCGCTTTCCCGGCGAAGACCGGATAGAAACAGGTTTTCGCGTCAATGCCGGCGTGAGCTTCCGGCGCTATGATCCCGCAGGCTGGACCTTCGGGCTCGATGTCGGGCAGGTTTACCGCGCCGCCCCGAACGCGCAGTTTTCGACCGGTTCCGGGCTTTCTACCAAAAATTCCGATATTCTCGCCGCGGTCAGCTTCCAATTGCCGCCCAGATACCGCGTGATCAGCCGGCTGCTGGTTGCCCCCGGGGTTGGTATCCGGCGGGCCGAAACCGAGGTGGCGCTGGATCTTGACCGCCTCAATCTGGATGCCACATTTGTGTTTCTGGCCGCTGACGTGGTCGCCGATTCGCCTGTAGACCGCTCTGAGGCCAACATCGCCCTTGCTTACAAAATCTCGGATAAATGGGCCACCTCGGCCTCTTTGCGCCGCGATTTGCTCGGAAACGAGAATATTTTTGGCGAAATCGGGCTGGTATATGCCAATGAGTGCGTCGAGGTAGCGGTTTCCCTCTCGCGCCGCTTCACAACATCGAATAATGTTCCCCCAGACACCAATTTTGATGTATCAATCAAATTGGCAGGATTCGGCGGCGGGGCAACACGCCGCGAAAGGGCAGGCACGTGCATGCAAATGCAATAGTAAAGGGCAAGCGTATGGTTTTATTGGGTAAACGTCTACTGCTCCTCGGGGCACTTATTTTCGGGCTGGCTGGCGCGGGCAACGCTCAGGGGGCTTTTTCCATTGCCTACCGGGTTAACGAAGCGGTTATTACCAATTATGACATAGATCAGCGGGTCAAGCTGATGCGCGCCCTCGGGGCCAACAGCCCGAATATCCGGCAAGAGGCAACAGATGCCCTTATCGACGACCGCTTGAAGCAGGAGACCGCAGACCAATTCGGAGCCAGCATTGACCGCGCTACGCTCGACCGCGCGATTGAATCCTATGCCACCCAGCGGAACCTGACCACTCAAAGCCTGATGGCCAAGCTGCGCCGCGCCGGCGTGCAGCCGGAAAGCTTTGAGGAGTTTATTTCGGTCTCCATCATCTGGCGTGATATTCTGCGGGCTCGTTTTGGCGCGCAGGCGGAACCTTCGGAAATAGAGCTGAATGCCCAACTCAACACCTATGCCATTTCCAGCGCCAGCACCATTAAACTGGGCGAAATCGTTCTGCCCTACCTCGA
>JALWPC010000397.1 GCA_026995265.1 Paracoccaceae bacterium | reverse complement strand
CTTCTAAGTTATAATTGTATAAAAAGAATATAATGAACACACAAATCTCCTACTACCTAGACCGCATCAGTAAATACGCAGGCTACCTAGCTGCCATCCTAGTAGTAATCCTCTCTCTTCTAGTCGTGTATGATGCAGCGATGCGCTACTTGTTCTCGGCAGGCTCTATAGCACTGCAAGAGGTAGAGTGGCATCTGTTTGATGTGGTGTTTTTGTTGGGGCTTTCGTATGCTTTGAAACATGATAAGCATGTGAGGGTAGACATCTTCTTTGAACGGTACGCTCCTGATACACGTGCCATAGTACAGATACTCTCTATGCTTTTACTCGTGATGCCTTTTTCACTACTCTTTTTAAATGATGCGTTTGATATGACACTCCAAAGCTACTTGCAACATGAAGTCTCTTCAGACCCTGGAGGGCTTACAAATCGTTGGCTTATTAAGGCGATGTTAGTAGTGGCGTTTGTGTTGCTCATACTTCAGGCACTCTCTGAGGTGTTAAAGGCGTACCATAGGTTAGAAAACAAAATGGCATTATTGAAAACCTTCGTAGGGGTAGCCCTCGTGGCTACCCTTGTGTACATCGCATGGTACAACCGTATGGCATTTTGGTTTGACCCTGTGCTTTTGATGTTTGGTATGGCGTTAGTGCTACTTATGACAGGCTTCCAAGTGGCTTTTGTATTTGCTGGTGTAGCTTTGTTTTTTGCACTCATTTCAGATGAAGTAGGGCTAGGGGTGTTAGAGATGCTCCCTTACCGAACCTACGGTATCATGGGGAACGTCACGCTGATGGCTGTACCACTTTTCATCTTCATGGGACTCATACTCGAAAAGTCCAAGATGGCAGAGGGTTTACTGCTAAGTATGGGTAAACTTTTTGGCTCTGTACGTGGCGGACTTGCCATCTCTGTGGTACTAGTAGGGGCGATACTCGCAGCCAGTACAGGAATAGTCGGGGCATCGGTGGTGATGATGAGCCTTATAGCTTTACCACTCATGTTAAAGCATGGCTACTCTCCTGCCTTAGCGTCTGGGAGCATAGCAGCTTCTGGTACGCTAGGACAGCTTATCCCTCCCTCCA
>JALWPC010000396.1 GCA_026995265.1 Paracoccaceae bacterium | reverse complement strand
TGCCGAACAAAAGACATGACGGTTTCGATTGGTCTGCGACCCATGTTTCTGTATCCCAGATGCGGCCGTTCGGTATTGTAATGCACCAACCATGCGTCGAGATCGGCCTGCAGCGCTTCGACGCTGTCATAGAAGGTCTCGCGCATCTTCACCCGGAAGAACTCGTCCAGCACGGTGCGGTTGAAGCGCTCGACGAAGCCGTTGGTCTTTGGCGAGCGGACCCTGGTGCGGCGGTGATCGATGTCGTTGAGCTCGAGGTAGAGTTCGTAAGGGTGCTTCTCGGTGCCGCAGAACTCGCGGCCATTGTCGGTGAGCACGGCTTTCACCGGCAGATCGAGGTTGCGGTAGAAGGGCAGGACATCATTGTGCAGCACCGCCACGGCTGCCTCGGGCTGCTTGGAGACGTGCAGGAACCCGAAGGCGTAAGAGCCGTAGGTGTCGACCACCGCGTGCAGGTAGACCTTGCCCACGCCCTTGAGCGTGCCGACGAAGAAGGTATCGGCCGAAAGCAACTCGCCCGGAGCGCTTGATTCAACATGCCTTTCCCGAAAGCAGGGGTTCATCTTCTCCAGGAAGGCGGCTTGCTCGGCGGTTAGCTCGATCGCCTTCTCGGCGGTCTTTGCCTCCAGCGCCAGCCAGCGGTCGTAACGGGTGCCCAGGCCGGCGTCGTTCAGGATCTTCTGGATCGTCACCGAGGACACGCCAATGCCCTCCAGCCGCAACAACGCCTCCAGCCGGTTGCAGCCCCAGGAGGGATGCTCCAGCGCCAGGGCCTTGATCTTCTCGACGGTCTCGGGCGGCGTCGTCTGCGGGTGGCTCTTGTGGATCGGCGGCAGGTCCTTGAGCCCCTCAAAGCCGTGGGTCTGAAACCGCCGTTTCCACTCGTAGAAACTGGTTCGGTCCATGCCGCGGCGCCGACATGCCTCGGCCACGTTGCCAAGCTCCCGCGCCAGATCAAGCACGCTCAGGCGATGCTCCGCCACCTTCGTCGCCGCATCACGCGGCCGGCTTTTCCTGACTGTCGATGTACGTCCCATTCCTCGGTCCTCCTTCCCATGAATAGCATGGCAAGAAGGTTAAGAATACAC
>JALWPC010000395.1 GCA_026995265.1 Paracoccaceae bacterium | reverse complement strand
GCATCAAGCTCGCACAGCACCTGGCCTTTGGTGACAGCGGTGCCGGCGGGCAGGGGGGCGGAAACCACGCGGCCCGAGGTCTCTGCCCGCATATCAATGCGCCGCGCCGCTTTGGTGGTGCCGCGCAGCACAATGCCGGACTGCACCTCACGCGCCACCGAGTGCATGGTGACAACCGGCACGGCGCCGGGGGCGGGGGCCTCGGGTTGGGCCTGCGCGGTGTCCTCGGGGGCGCTGGTGTCAACGCCGGCAAAGGCCAGAAGGGCGTCGCGCTCCATCACCATGGCATAGATAAAGCCGCTCACCAGAAGGGCCGTGAGGATATGCAGGATTTTCATTGAGGCGCGCTCCGCTTGCTTATTCCTGTTTCGGGCTAAATAAGCCTCGAAAACCCGGGTAACAAGACCGCGCGGTCCAATTCGGGGCAATCCCGCAAGGATTATCCTTTGGGAGAATTCGCTGGTCGCCTCTTTAAGAGCCTGCCGCACGCGGCGTTGATGGGGTTAAGTTGCCTGCCGCGGGGAATTGCCGGAAAACTACCCATAGTAATGCCCGATGATTTTTTTGTGCCTTGAATCTGTAGGGTCACCGTAACTACTAACCTAGGTTAGTAGTTTTGATGAGATAGCGAAAACCTAATAATAACAATATGTAAGGTGGCGTTTAGGGTTTGGTTATGCGAAGGGCGAGGTCGCTTTGAATTACAATAATAGGTTGCACGAAGCATATCTGCGCCTTGTTTTCATCCAATCGCAAAAGCCTGAAAAACCACTGGCTGTTCGTGGCTCCCATTGTTTGTTCAGTTTCATGGATACTTCCGCAAGTAGATAATAGTTCTAAAAAATCCTGGAAATTCTGATGAAATACCATGTCTATTCTCCTAGGATAATAAACATGCGGGTATCCGCAAAAAAACTAAAATAATCAGCCTGTTAAAAAATTGTGATTGTTTTGGACCAACAGATATGGCAAAGTAGTCAATATGCACGCAAAGGTGGCAATAACATTGCCAAACCTTGTAAAATACAGGTAACAGCCCCGTTTTCGGGTCGTGCAGGCACAATATGTAAAGCACATGTCGCGCGGGGCCCTTTGTCTTTGCATGTGCAAGGCTTTGACGCTAAGTTGCGCGCAACGTTTTGCAGGAGAAGACTATTGAGCGAATCAGATTCCTTTATTGAAGAGGTTAGCGAAGAGGTCCGTCGGGATAAGCTGTTCAAGCTCTTCAGGAAATATGGCTGGGTGTTGGTGCTGGTGGTGGTCGCCATTGTCGGCGGCACCGCCTATAACGAGTGGATTAAAGCCAAGCGCGAAACACAGGCGCGGCTGAACGGAGACCTGATGCAGGCCGCGGCGGCGGCCGGGGATACCGCGCGACTGGAAGCCATCATTTCTTCTGACACCCCTTTGGCCGTGGTGGCTCTTTTTGAAAAGGCCAACTTGTTGCTGGAGGCCGGAGACCCCGTCGCTGCCGTGGCCGCCCTGCGCGCGATCACAACCAATCTGGAAGCCCCGGCGGTGTATACCGACCTTGCCTGGCTGAAAATCGTGATGCTGGACGGGGCGAATATGCCGGAAAGTGAGCGAAATGGCGCGTATGAGCGGCTGACTGCCCCGGGTGCCCCCTATCGCCTGCTGGCGCAGGAGCAGCGGGCCATGCAATATGTGCGTGACGGCGATTCCGATGCCGCCTTGGCCGCTTTGTCGGCCATTTTGGAGGACCCGGGCGTCACACCGGCCTTGCGAAACCGCGCCCAACAGTTAATGGTGGCGCTAGGCGGAGACGCTGGGGCGCCGTCGGCCAACGGATAATTTGAGCAGGGTTTGTAATGATGGCAAAAGCAGGAACATGGCGGAAACTCGGATTTCTGGTGCTGGCACTGGGGGCATTGGCTTCCTGCAAGGGCAGGAACAACACCATTTTACCGGGCGAGCGGCTGGCCATTCGGGCCGGTTTGCAGGTGGAAAACGCCAGCGCGGCCATTGCGCTGGGCGCGCCGGTGAGCAACGCCAACTGGTTGCAAGACGGCTTTGATGCCAACCATGTGGTCCCGCATCTGGCCCTGTCTGCCGGCCCGACCCTGCGCTGGAGCGCCGATATTGGCCGTGGCAATAGTGACCGTTCGCGGATCACCGCCAGCCCCGTGCTGGCCTCGGGTGTGATCTATACACTGGACGCGGGCGGGCAGGTGCAGGCCAGCACCACCGAGAGCGGCGCCATGCTGTGGCAGGCTGATATAACGCCGATCAACGATGATAACGGCGCCGAGGGCTTCGGTGGCGGGTTGGCGCTGGATGGCGGCCGCCTTTATGTCGCTACCGGATTTGGCGAGCTGATCGCGCTCGACGCGGGCAGCGGGGCCGAGCAGTGGCGCTACGGGTTTGACGCACCGTTGCGTGGTGGGCCAACCGTTGCGGCGGGGCGGGTTTTTGTGATGGCGGCCAATGATGTGGCCTATGCCATTGACGGCGCGCGCGGCAAGCTGAGCTGGAGCCTGCGCGGAGCGCAAAGCACGGGGCCGGTGAGCATGGGCGGTGCCAGCCCTGCAGTGGCGGGGCAGACCGTGGTGCTGCCCTTTAGCTCCGGCCGCACGATGGGCGCGACCACAGGCGGCACGGGCCGCTGGAATGGCGATGTGAATCAGGGGCGGCTTTCCGATGTGCGGGCCCTGATCGGGGGCTTCGCCGGTGCGCCGGTTATTGCAGGCGGGCGGGTTTATGTGGCCAATGCGGGCGGCGAGACTGCCGCATTGCGCGCCACCAACGGCACCGAGCTTTGGACCCTGCCCGCGGGCGCAACCGATGCGCCTCTGGTGATTGGCGGCGCGGTGTTTATGGTTAGTGATACCGCGCAACTGCTGCGCATAGATGCCGCGTCGGGGCGGGTGTTGTGGGCCACGCAACTGCCGGAATTTACCAAACCGGAAAAGCGCAAAGGCTTTATTGCCCATTTTGGCCCTGTTGTGGCCGGCGGGCAGGTTATTGTGGCGGGCACAGACGGGCGTCTGCGCTTCTTTGACCCTGTGAGCGGGGCCCAAACCTATAGCGTGGACCTGCCCGCAGGTGCGGCTTCGGCCCCGATTGTGGCCGCCGGGGTTTTGTATGTGATTAACCAGAAAGGCAAACTTCTTGCTTTCCAATAGGAGGGCGAGGGGTTACTAGCTGGCGTTTTGGGGCACTGCGCCCCTGAACCTGATTCCAGAGGCGGACATCATGAGTTTTACAATGGCCCTTGTAGGCCGCCCGAATGTTGGTAAATCCACGCTGTTCAACCGTTTGGTCGGCAAAAAGCTGGCCCTGGTGGATGACACCCCGGGCGTGACCCGTGACCTGCGCGAGGGCGAGGCGCGCTTGGGCGACCTGCGCTTTACGGTGGTGGATACGGCGGGCTTGGAGCAAGCCACCGACGAGAGCCTGCAGGGCCGGATGCGCGCCTTGACCGAGCGGGCGGTGGATATGGCCGATGTCTGCCTGTTCATGATTGATGCGCGGGTGGGTGTCACGGCCGATGACGAGGTGTTCGCCGCCATCCTACGCAAGAAAAACGCGCGGGTGATTCTGGCGGTGAACAAGGCCGAGGGCAAGGCGGGCGAGGCGGGCTATTACGAGGCGTTCAAGCTCGGGCTTGGCGAACCGTTGGCGATTTCGGGCGAGCATGGCGAAGGGATGGAAGACCTCTACGCGGTGCTGATGCCGATCCATGATGAACTTGAGGCCTCGGGCGGGTTTGAGCCGGAGACGGAAATTGAGGTTTCCGACGCGGTGGACGAGTTTGGCGAGGCCGAGGCGCTGCCCGATGACCGCCCCCTGCAAATCGCCGTGGTGGGCCGCCCGAATGCGGGGAAATCAACGCTGATCAACCAGATTTTGGGCGAGGAGCGGCTGCTGACGGGGCCGGAGGCGGGGATCACGCGGGATTCGATCTCGGTGCGGACGACTTGGGAAGGGCGTGAGTTCAGGATTTTTGACACGGCGGGGATGCGCAAAAAGGCCAAGGTGCAGGACAAGCTGGAGAAGCTTTCGGTGTCTGACGGGCTGCGGGCGGTGAAATTTGCCGAGGTGGTGGTGCTGCTGCTCGATGTGCAGGTGCCCTTTGAGCAGCAGGATTTGCGCATCGCCGACCTTGCCGAGCGCGAAGGGCGCGCGGTGGTGATTGCCGTGAACAAATGGGACATAGAGGACGATAAGAATCGCAAAATCCTCGAACTACGGGAGAAATTCGCCCGCCTGCTGCCCCAGTTGCGCGGCGCCCCAATGGTGACGGTCTCGGCCCTCACCGGTAAGGGGCTGGACCGGTTGCACGATGCGATCATCAAGGCGCATAGCACGTGGAACACGCGGATTTCCACGGCCAGGCTGAACCGCTGGCTGAAGGCGATGCTCGAGGGGCACCCACCACCCGCGCCCTCAGGCCGCCGGATCAAGATGCGGTATATGACACAGGTAAAAACCCGCCCTCCCACCTTTGTGGTGTTTACTTCGGTGCCCGACAAGGTGCCCGAGAGCTATAAGCGTTTCCTTGTCAACGGGTTGCGGGTGGATTTTGACATGCCCGGCACGCCGATACGGCTGTTCTTGCGGGCAGGGGACAACCCGTTTGCGGCCAAGGGGGCAAAGCGGAAGATTCATTAAATGCGCGCCCTGTTTCTTATCCGCCATTGCCGGTCTGTCGGCCAGCAACCGGATGGGGCGCTGACAGATAAAGGGCGGGCGCA
>JALWPC010000394.1 GCA_026995265.1 Paracoccaceae bacterium | reverse complement strand
CGATCAGCTTCATGGTGCCCCTCGGGCTTAGCCAAGTCGCCACCATCCGGCTCGGCCTCGCCAAAGGGCGCGGCGACGCGGGCGAGGTCACCATGGCGGGGCGGGCGGTCTTGATCATCGGCATTGGCTTTGCCGCCCTCATTACCCTGCTTTTGCTCACCGCCCCCGCCCCCGTGCTCTCGGTCTTCCTTGATTTCAAAACCCCGGACGCCGCCGCCATTCTGGCCTTCGCCATCCCGCTCCTCGCTGTGGCCGCGGCTTTTCAACTGGTCGACACTTTACAAGTCCTCGCCGCCGGCCTGCTGCGCGGGCTGAAAGACACCCGCGTGCCCATGCAATATGCGCTGTTTTCCTATTGGGGGATCGGCATTCCGGCAGCCTTTGTGCTTTCGCAATACACCCGCCTGGGAACGCTTGGCGTCTGGCTTGGACTCGCCCTTGGCCTGAGCGTCGCCAGCCTGTTGGGAATGGGGCGCTACATGGCGCGGGTACGGCTGGGCCTGGTGTAGCTGCCACCCTCCGGGGCTAAAGCCCCGGACCCACGCCTCGGCTTCGCCTCGGTGGCGGCGCGACAACAGTGGCTCTGCCTGGCTATGTCCGGCCCGCGCCGCTCTGCTAACGTTTGCGCATGTGGTTGGCGACGCAAAGGGGCTTTGCCCCTCTGGCGCAAGCGCCATTCACCCCAGAGTATTTGTTGGAAGAATGAAGATAATTATTCTTCACTCTTCTTCAAATACTCAGCCTTGCTAGCCACAGGCGCCAACGTTAGCAGAGCGGCGCGGGCGCGATCTCGCCAAGCAATGCAACATTTAACACGCCGCTGATTTTCAGGCGGCTTTTCTCTTTAGAACGCCAGCGCTTTGGCCTGCTTCACCTGCGGCAGGCCGGCAATGGTTTTCAGCGCGGCCGCATCGATCGGCGCATCCACGCCCAACAGCGCGATTGCTTCCCCATCTTTCACAACACGGCCCAGCGCAAAGGTGGCGATATTGACCCCGAGCTCCCCCAAAGTGGTGCCCAGCGCCCCGATATAGCCGGGGATGTCGGCATTGGTGGTATAGAGCATATAGGGCTGTGGCTCCGCCTCCA
>JALWPC010000393.1 GCA_026995265.1 Paracoccaceae bacterium | reverse complement strand
GAATTGAAGCGCTGTGCCGTGAAAATATCATCTTCATGGCGCTGTCAGCTGACTTACAACCCGATCACAGCACCATTTCCGACTTCATATCGCGCTCGCCCGAAGCCATCAGCAAGCTATTCAGCCAGATTGTGCTGATTTGCGACCAAATGGGGCTGATTGGCAAGGACATGTTTGCCATCGACGGTTGCAAGTTACCCTCCAACGCCTCGAAAGAATGGAGCGGCGCCCATGCTGAGCTAAAGAAAAAACGCCAGAAAATTGACCGCGCCATCAGGCGCATGCTCAAACGTCATCAAGAACAAGACCTTGCCGGGAAGCAACCGGAAGTCTATGAACACGAGCGCGAGCAGATCAGAAAGCTGCGCGCCACCTCACGCAAGATCAAACGCTTTCTGGAGAGCGAAACCGAACGTAAGGGCGTCAGCGGCCGGGTGGTCAAAAGCAACATCACGGACAACGAAAGCGCCAAGATGAAAACCGGTCACGGCGTCATCCAGGGCTACACCGGTGTAGCAGCAGCTGATAACAAACATCAGGTTATCGTTCATGCCGAAGTATTTGGGCAAGGACAGGAACATGGGCTGATCCCGCCAGTCCTTGATGGTATCCGAAAGACCTTTCGCCACAGCAGCAAGCGAACCCAAAGGAAACTGAAAAAGACCAAAATCACCGCCGATGCGGGCTATCACAATGAAGCCACGCTGCAATATCTGGAAGCCGAAAAGGTTGATGCCTGCATTGCCGGCACCGGTTTTCGTTCACGCGATCCACGATTCAAGGACTACAAGGAAGCGAATGAAAGAAACCGGCGCAAGGAAAGCGCTCGATTTACCCAGGCCGATTTTCGTATCGACCGGGACAAGGGTACATGCCGCTGCCCGGCAGGCAAGGCCATGTGGCTGAAAGCCCGGCGCGCCCGCATAGGGTATCACTTGTTCATGCAGTTTCAGGCCTATGAAAAAGACTGTGAAAATTGCGGCATGCGAAAACGTTGCTTGAGAAATGAGCATCAGAAGACCCCACGACAGATCAATGTGGCGCTGGATATCACCAAGGAGAGAAAAGCGAGCGTCATTGAGCGGATGAA
>JALWPC010000392.1 GCA_026995265.1 Paracoccaceae bacterium | reverse complement strand
AAGCCCCGCAGGCAAAGGCAAGGATGGTCAGGGTTTTGCCGTAATTGATCATGCGCTGGCCTCGGTAAATGCCACTTGCTCGGCATGGCTTAGCTGATTCCAGCGGATAACGTAAGTGTGGATGCCAAAAACCACCGCCCCGGTGCGCTCCAGCTTGCGCAGGGTTTGCCGCTCGACCCGCACAAAACCGCCTGATGCGGGCGCGGGCCTGGCCTCGCCATGGCGGCGGGGCTGGTGCAGGTCGGCCTTTGCATAGCGCAGGAAGTTGGCCCGCCAGAGCGGCTGTTCGGGGCGAATAGCGTCAAACATCCGGCGCACGCGGGCGGCCATTTCAGCGGTGTAATCCGCCACCGGGTCATGGATCGCCTCCAGCCCTGCGCCGAATTTCTCGGCCAGTGACCAACTGGCCGGAAAGCAGAGCACCCCCGCCACAAGGCGCGGCTCGCCTGCCATGTCCATAATCAAAAGATCCTCCTGCACCAGCCGCGCCGCCACCAGCAGGGGCGGGCCGGTAAGCGGCACCTGCACACCGTCGGGCCGCGTCACCCCCCTGCCCTTTTTATAGCCGCTATCCAGCACGGCAAGCACGGTTTCCAGCAGCTCTTCCTGCATCGGCAGGCTCTCGGGCGTGGCCTTGAACACCTCGCTTTCCCGCGTGGCAATCAGCGCATCGCGATACCCCATTTGCGCCGCAAACGCATCATCGCGCAGCAGCCATTCCCCCTTGGCCACCGGCTGAACCCCCGGCAAGCGCCGCGTTTTCGCCTGCATCCACGGCTTGAATGGCAAGTCCCGCTGGCAAATATCCATCGCGTCACGTTTCCGTTGTCTTTTGTTTCAGCACCTTGTGCTAAGCCCCGATGTGCCTAAATTGGAATGAAACCACGGAGACTTACCCATGCCAAGCGAAAAACTCACTTTTACGGGCCATACAGGCGCCGAACTCGCCGCCCTGTTTGACAAACCAAGCGGGCCCATTCTGGCCACCGCCATATTCGCCCATTGCTTCACCTGCTCAAAGGACATCCTCGCCGCCAAGCGCATTGCCCAGCGGCTGGCCTCGGCGGGCATAGCGGTTTTGCGCTTTGATTTCAC
>JALWPC010000391.1 GCA_026995265.1 Paracoccaceae bacterium | reverse complement strand
AGTATAGGTTGTATATCACGACATTGTGGAGTTGTTGTAGTTCTAGAAGTACTTTGACCACAGCCTACCAATAGAGTAGCGGCGATAATGCTCATTATCAATGTATTTTTTTTATGTATCATTTTGTATCCTTTTGATTTTTAATAGTATAATATATAAGGTGTTAACGAAGTGTTTCCTATAAGATATAGATTTTTAAGATAGTTTAAAATGTAGTGATTTGTGTTTGTAATGTGTATGAAGATGGCATAAGTTTAAAACTTATGCCGTTTGTTAGTATAAAGAAGGACAATTACCCAGCACGATTGTTATCGTTGCCATTGTTGTTATCGTTGCCATTGTTGTTATCGTTGCCATTGTTGCCATTGTTGTTATCGTTGCCATTGTTGTTATCGTTGCCATTGTTGCCATTGTTGCCATTGTTGTTATCGTTGCCATTTTCAGCACGTTCAACGGAGTCTGGTTTTCCATTGTTATTACTGTCATCAAAGATGTCTGCTGTACCATTTTTGTTGGTATCTTCCCAGCCATCTGGCGTTTTATCTCCATTTTTATCTTCTAGCGTGTCTAGGTGTCCATTGTTATCTTTATCAAATGGATTATTATTAGCGCTATCATCAAGAGCTGTTCCTTCAAGGGATGCAGGAGAGACATCTACTGGAGAGTCTTGAACATGATCTCCGTTAGCATCGGTTGCTTCGGCATAAGTTGCGGGAATATTGGCATATCCCATATTGGTATTACCCGTAAGACTAATGGCAGTTTTACCATTTACTTTCACAGGAGTGATGACTCTTTGTGCAGGATTGTTTTGATTTGTAGTCATGACAATCCTACATGGTGTGTTGGTTGGAAGTGTAAGTGAAAATGGATGTTTATTAGTACCATTTTGTACAGAAGTAGTAGAGGCATAGGTACCATTATCACAATATGCTTCGATAAATGTTCCAGGTACAGTACCTGTGATTTTTGCTGATGTTGTCGTTGCTGTATTTGCTGTCGTACTGCTACCACACCCTACGATAAGGAATGGTGCTGCAATCAAACTGATTAGTATAACTTTTTTCATTTTAAATCCTTTTATGTTTAATGATA
>JALWPC010000390.1 GCA_026995265.1 Paracoccaceae bacterium | reverse complement strand
GAAATCTCGGAGGGGATGAGAAGCGGCGCGCCGCCCGCGCGCATCACCGCCTGAATATAGACTTTCAGCAAAAGCACCGCAGGCAATCCGCTGTTATTTGTTGCGTCATTGATGGTGATTCCGATGACCGGAAGCGACATGCTGCCCTCCAAGAAAAGTAAAAGAAACCAGTAACACAAAAAAGGACGCAGAGAAAAAACTGCGTCCTTCAGCGAAGGTGAGAGAAACCTAATCGAATTTTTGTTTCAGGCGTGCGCTCTTGCCCGTGCGATTCCGCAAGAAATAAAGCTGCGCGCGGCGCACCTTAGAATGGCGCTCCACAACCACTTTTTCCAAACGGGGAGAACGCAGCAAAAAGGTTCGCTCTACGCCAATTCCGTTGCTGGCAATGCGGCGGACCGTAAAATTCGCATTGTTCCCGCCCTTGCGGAGGCGAATCACCGTGCCTTTAAATTCCTGAACGCGCTCGCGTTCGCCTTCTTTAATGCGAACATGCACGTTCACAATATCGCCGGGACGCAATTCGGGAATGTTCTCGTTTACAGGAGCCTCAACGGCTTTAATCATATCCATCGTTTCTTCCTCAGTCTTTCTTTAATTTCTAACGCGAGGGCGCATTATATCACGGCGTAATTCTAGCGTAAAGGCGCAATTTTTTGTGTGTTAGCGCAAAGCCAGCCGCGTGTTAAAAACAGCGGAAAGCGTAGGAAATCTTAACGCCTTAAGAGAGCGAACGATAAAGAAAAACAGCATGGCATAATAAACCAGTCCGACAGCCGTCAACTGGCTGCAGCTACTTTCGTTACAAATATCATACGCTATCGGGAAACTCGCAAACACGACAAAACTAAACAATATAATCAGGAAAACGTCTATTCGTTTATTGATTGTGAGTATCAAGAGAGGCATAATCCATAAAAACCATTGAGGCGACCAGATACGCGAACAAAGGATAAACATCCCAATCACGACAATGCCATAATGCGCCAAGGCTTCTAAAGAATCAATTTTTGCAAACAACATTAATAATACGGGGAAGAGTATTTGGAGGACAAAGAACACAAAAAGATACGCGGATAATTTAATTGCAACAAAAT
>JALWPC010000389.1 GCA_026995265.1 Paracoccaceae bacterium | reverse complement strand
CAAGCGTAGAAAGTCAACAATATGCCACCGAAAACAAGCACGACGAAACTTGAACCAATTGCAACACGCAAATACTTTCCGGCGCCTTCAATTTTGTTTGCGCCAGCCACTCCAATTCCGTAGAGAATCACAATATACATTGCCAACAATATCGCTACAACACCCGAGAAAACCCGAGGAAATATGGCGGCGAAGAAAGCGAAAAGTCCCTCCACAACTATAGAAGAGAACGCTATCGCCGCAAGAACGTAGGCTAATTGGTCTGTGTTACAAGTTCCGCCAGCCCTGTTGGCTATTTTTTGAGTCAGCTTAACCGTCAGAACAAACGCACCGACAAAGTACCCCGTGGTAAGCAAAGTATGGATAGAACCTTCAAAAAAGTAGAGATTATATATCATCACAATCGCGGATCTAATAAAGAAAGGAATCGAAACCCATAAAAGCGCTCTTTTTAGCGAAGCCTCTTTCAATGCCGCAATACGCTGAAATACCCTCGCATTGGGGAAGAAAAAAGATTGCAAACTTAATACAACAAAAGAATCCGATGTGCTTGCAATCCTATTTGCGCGAATATCAGGCTTGGCAACCTTCTTTTTTTGCTGGGTATGAGCCTCCGCCTCGTCAACCGTCTTCCCGCTTTCTTCGACCGGCTCTTGCTTTGAATCGGTAAATGCAATTGCTCTAATCACCAATATAATCAGAAAAAGCACATAAAGATTTACAATCTTATGAGCAGCCCCAATTTTGTCAAAAATCAAATAAAGATTCGTGTTGTGACCAGTTTCAACCGAAAAAATAACTTTCGTAACGATCACAGAAATGATTTCATATGGCACAAAAATAGCTGAAATAACATACGCTATATTCTCAAAGGAACCTGCCCCTCCAAGAGAATCTGAGATTAATTTAACCAAAACCGCCGCAATTGTGAAAACCAAAACCATAAAAAATGCGCTCCAGAGCCTCCCGACAAACCATGTAAAAAAGACTTGTTTTAAGGATACCCAATTGGAGTAGTCCGTTAAAGCAAAAGAAGAAAGCAATGCTACGAGAACCGCCCAAAAAAGCGCTTTTTTGATAGAAGCATTTGACTGATT
>JALWPC010000388.1 GCA_026995265.1 Paracoccaceae bacterium | reverse complement strand
AAGCAGATGGTCGGCCATATGGTGCGGCAAGTAATGGAGGCGCGGGGCTACCATTTGCAACAAGGCAACATGAAGATCTCCCGCATTGGCAATATCTTCTCGCGCGGCTCGCGTTTTATTTTGCCCGATACACAGAGCTGAACCTGCCAGATTTTCCGGTGCTAAAGCACCGGAACCGCGCCTCGCCTTCGGCTCGGCGGGCGGCGCGTTAAAGTATGCTTTGCTTGGCGGGTCTGCACCCGCGCCGCGCGGCAACCATTGCGCTTGCGGCGACGCCGCAAGGGCCATGATTGCAAAATCAGGTTTTTAAGCCACTATATGTTGTCGCCCCCCCGCCCTTTCTGCCATAATGTGCCAAAAAAGGAATCGAGCTATGGCCAACGACCTCTTCAATGAAGATGCCGCCTCTAACGGATATGACGCCGCCTCCATCGAGGTGCTGGAGGGGCTGGAGCCGGTGCGCAAGCGGCCCGGCATGTATATCGGCGGCACCGACAGCCGCGCCCTGCACCACCTTGTGGCCGAGGTGCTGGACAACGCGATGGACGAAGCGGTGGCGGGCCATGCCAACCGGATAGAGGTGGAGCTTCTGGCGGATTATTCGGTGATGATCCGCGATAATGGCCGTGGCATTCCGATTGATCCACACCCGAAATTCCCCGACAAATCCGCGCTGGAGGTGATCCTCACCACGCTGCACGCAGGCGGGAAATTCACCGAGGGGGCTTACCAGACCTCGGGCGGGCTGAACGGCGTTGGCTCTTCGGTGGTGAATGCGCTCAGCGACAGCATGGTGGTGGAAGTGGCCCGCAACCGCGAGGTGTTCAGCCAGAGCTTCTCCCGGGGCAAACCGCTGGGGCCGCTGGAGAAAATCGGCGCAGCCCCGAACCGGCGCGGCACCACGGTGACCTTCCACCCCGACCCCGAAATCTTCGGCAAGCTCAGGTTCAAACCCGCGCGGCTTTACGAGCTTGTGCGCTCCAAGGCCTTCCTGTTTTCCGGCGTGGAAATCCGCTGGAAGTCGGCGATTGAGGACGGCGAAATGCCGCTGGAGGCCAGCTTCCACTACCCCGGCGGGCTGGCGGAATACCTAACCGAAGTGCTCGGCAAGGTCATGACCTATGCCGATGCGCCCTTTTCCGGCAAGGTCGACTTTCAGGAGAAATTCGGCGAGCCCGGCTCGGTGGAATGGGCGATCAACTGGACCCCGATGCGTGACGGGTTCCTCGATAGCTATTGCAACACCGTGCCCACGCGGGACGGCGGCACCCATGAAAGCGGCTTTTGGGCGGCGATCCTGAAGGGAATGCGGGCCTATGGCGAGCTTGTCGGCAACAAAAAGGCCGCCAGCATTGTGCGGGATGACCTCACCACCGGCGGCTGTGCGCTGATCTCGATCTTTATTCGGGACCCTTCGTTTGTGGGGCAAACCAAGGACAGGCTCAGCAATGAGGCCGCCCAGAAAATGGTCGAAAACGCGGTGCGGGACCATTTCGACAACTGGCTGGCGGCGGATACCAAATCGGCCGGGGCCATTCTGGATTACCTCGTCTTGCGGGCCGAAGAGCGGCTCAAACGCCGCGCTGAAAAGGAAACCCAAAGGAAGAGCGCCACCAAAAAGCTGCGCCTGCCCGGCAAGCTGGCGGATTGCTCGGGGGCCAGCCGCGAAGGCTCGGAGCTGTTCATTGTGGAAGGGGATTCCGCGGGCGGCTCGGCGAAACAGGCCCGCGACCGCAAGACCCAGGCGATTTTGCCCCTGCGGGGCAAGGTGCTGAACGTGCTCGGCGCGGCCAGCAATAAAATGATGCAAAATCAGGAGATTAGCGACCTCTGCCAGGCCATGGGCGTGCAGCTCGGCCTGAAATTCCGGCTGGAAGACCTGCGCTATGACCGGATTATCATCATGACCGATGCGGATGTGGACGGCGCCCATATCTCGGCCCTGCTGATGACGCTGTTTTACACCCAAATGCGGCCGCTGATAGACGGCGGCCACTTATTTTTAGCCGCCCCGCCGCTGTTCCGGCTCACGCAGGGGGCGAAATCGGTTTATGCGGCGGATGCGGCCGAGCGGGATGCGTGGCTGGAAAACGGGCTGGGGGCGCGGGGCAAAATCGAGGTGTCGCGCTTTAAGGGGCTGGGGGAAATGAACCCGAGCCAGCTTAAAGAAACCACCATGGACCCGAAATCCCGCACCCTGATCAAGGTGACGATAGAGGAGGACAACCCCGGCGAAACGGGGGATTTGGTCGAGCGCCTGATGGGCAAAAAGCCGGAGCTGCGGTTTCAGTATATTCAGGAGAACGCGCAGTTTGTGGAGGGGTTGGATGTTTAGTGTCAAATAAAAAACGTCATCATTATGTTCCTATCTTCTATTTGATAGAATTTACGGATTCTGATGAGAAAGTTTTTGTCTACAGAAAAGACGATGCACGATTGGTTCTACACCAAAAGCCAGATAACACAGGTTTTAGAAAATACTACTATGCCCAGCCAGTTGAAAATGGAGGAAGAGATTATAACGCTCTTGAAGACCAATTTTGCATTATAGAAACGAAGTGGGGTGACTTTATCAGCAAAGCAAGGCGCGGCGAGGTAGGGCCGAAAGAATTAGACACTTTGGTCCAATTCATTGCATTACAGCATGTTAGGGTGCCAGCAACGAGAGATGCAATTGAATTAAACCTCGCCGATCAAGTTAAAGCTACTACTCTTAAATTAGAAAAATTTGGGAAATTGCCGCGACCTCCCAAAGGATTTGAAAATATTCTTTCTGAAATTGAAATTACAATTTCCCCACACAAATCAATAGAAGCAATGGCACCAATTGCTCTTGAATTTGGACAAATACTCGCAAGACTAGGGCTAGGCATTTTGTATAATGGATCTGGGATCCCTTTTATCACAAGTGATAACCCTGTGATCTGGTTCAATCCGGAGCAAGGAGAGAGTGAGATAATTCCTTACTCTGAATCATCGGGCGGTGATATAATTCTTTTTTTCCGCTGTCCCCTGACATGATCATTATTGGCTCTACTATGAGCAAAGACGATTATGACGAAAATGGATTTTTGTCGGGAAAAACTTCTTCAAAAAAAGAAATAGAAAAAATTAACCGACTGGTGGCGAAATTTGCTTATGAAGCCTTTTTTGGTATGAAAAGTGCGAAAAACAAGGAGTTGCAAGAAGAGTTTGCTGATTACTCTCCAACTATAGCTAAGCACGATCCTAACTCCGATGAACTTGAAGTTATTCCAAAACGGATATTTGCAAAAAGACGTGAAAAAGCCCGCTGGGAAGGCCGTTAACTCCCCCCCAACTCCTCCAACTCCAGCCACTCCGCCTCGGCATCCGAGAGCGTCTTTTGGCGGGCCACCAGCGCGTCGCTGGCCTTCTGGAATTTGTCGGGGTCGGCGGTGAAAAGCTCGGGGTCGGCCATCAGGGTTTCCAGCTTGGCGATCTCGGCTTCGAGTTTTTCGATCACTTCAGGCAGCTCGGCGAGGCGGTGCTGTTGCTTGAAGCTGAGGCCGGATTTGGGCGCGGCGGTTTTCACCTGCGCCACGCCCTTTTTCTTCGGCTTGGCCTGAGCTTCCGCCGCCACCGCCCCGCGCTGAGATTGGTAATCGGTCCAGCCGCCCGCGTAAACAATCGCGTTGCCGTCGCCTTCCATGGCGATGGTGGTATCGGCGACGCGGTCGAGGAAATCGCGGTCGTGGGAGACCAGAATAACCGTGCCATCGTAATCGTCGATCAGCTCTTGCAGCAGGTCCAGGGTTTCCACGTCCAGGTCATTGGTGGGCTCGTCCAGAATAAGCACATTGCTTTCCTGCGCCATAATCCGCGCCAGCAGGAGCCGCGCTTTTTCACCGCCAGAAAGGCTGCGAATGGGGGCGCGGGCTTGGGGCTCGGAAAACAGGAAATCCTTGAGGTAGCCGACCACGTGGCGGGGGGTGCCGCGCACCATGACCTGGTCATTATTGCCGGAAACGCCAAGCGCGGGGTCGCCGGTGAGGGCATCCCAGAGGGTTTGCTCGGGGTCAAGCGCCGTGCGGTTTTGGTCAAACACGGCCAGCGAAAGGTTGGTGCCCAGCTTGATCTCGCCGCTATCGGGGGCAATCTCGCCGATCAGCATTTTCAGGAGCGTGGTTTTGCCGGCACCATTGGGGCCGACCAGCGCCACGCGGTCGCCCCGCATCACCCGCAGGCTGAAATCCTGCACGATGGGCTTTTCAAATGCCTTGGATATGCCGCGCGCTTCCACCACGAGGCGGCCGGATTTCGGCCCGCCTTCAAAGGCCATCGCAGCGGTGCCGATCTGCTTGATCTCGGCGGCCTTCTGCGCCCGCAACTCCTGCAAGCGGCGCACGCGGCCCATGTTGCGCTTGCGGCGGCCTGAAATGCCCTCGACAGCCCAGCGGGCCTCGGCTTTGATCAGGCGTTTGAGCTTGTGGCGCTGCATGTCTTCCTCTTCAAACACCTTGTCGCGCCACTCTTCAAAGCCCGCGAAGCCCGCGTTCTGGCGGCGCACGATGCCGCGGTCCACCCACAGGGTGGTGCGGGTGAGCGCCCGCAGGAAGGCGCGGTCGTGGGAGATGAGGACAAAGGCCTTGCGGGTTTGGGCGAGGTGGTTCTCCAGCCATGCAATCGCCTCGATGTCTAGGTGGTTGGTGGGCTCGTCGAGCAGCAGGAGGTCGGCCTCGGTGGCCAGGATTTGGGCAATCGCGGCGCGGCGCCGCTCGCCGCCGGATG
>JALWPC010000387.1:2867-17581 GCA_026995265.1 Paracoccaceae bacterium | reverse complement strand
GCGGGGGTGAACTGCAGGGGGAGGAGGGGGTAGGCAATGGCGAGCAGGCCGCAGAGCACAAACAGGGCGCGGTAGAGCCACTTTTTGGGTGATACATTCACTGGCCGCCCCCGCGTAACGGCGGCGCTTCCATGGTTTCACCGGCGGTTTGCGGGGGAAGGGCCATTGGCACTTCGTCCAGAATATTTTCCCCCACAAGGTCGCCACTGCCCGAAATTCGGTCCTGAGGCGAGGCCCTGAGGATGCGCACAAATTCCAGCCCCTCGTAATCTGCGGCCAGCAGCACGCGGATTTCGCCCGAACGCGCCCGCACGATTTGCCCGATCAGTAACTCCGGCGGAAACACTCCGCCATCGCCAGAGGTGACCACCCGCATACCTGGCAATACGTCGTCGGGTGTTTCCAGAAACAGCACCTTCGGGGTCAGGGTGTTATCGCCATGCACAATCGCCTTCTGCCCTGTTGGCCGGATGATGACCGGCACCTGCGAGGATACATCACTTAGAAACACCAGCCGCGCCGTGTGGTCCGCCACGCCGGAAACACGCCCGACCAGCCCCAGCCCGTCCACCGCCGCCTGCCCATCTTTCACCCCGTCCAGCGCGCCCACATTCACCAGCCCCGACTGGCTGAACGGGCTGCCGCTGTCGGTGATAACCTCGCCGGTGACAAAGCCGAGGCCGGGCGAAAGCTGCACATTGTTCAGCGCCCGCAACTGCGCATTGGTCTGCTCAAGCTGAAGCGCCGCCTCCTGCCAGCCCTTCATACGTTGCAATTCCTGCCGAAGCTCTTGGTTGCGCTGATAAATTTGCGCATAAGACTGATAGTCCGAGATAATACGGGTGAATTGCGTCACCGGGGCCAGCGCCCACTCCATATTGGGCACGAAGGCGTCCACCAGCGCCATGCGAAAGCGCTCCACCCGCGGGCTGTCGATCCGCCATAGGATGAACAGCGCGAAAAAGATAAACAGAGTCAGCCCGACAATCAGCCGCCGAACGGCCCGCCACGCGCTGCCTGTTTGCTCGCCCGCCACAATGCCCCGCTAGTTGCCGTAATCAAGGATATGCTGAAGCTGGTTTTCAAATTCGAGCGCCTTGCCGGTGCCAAGCGCAACGCAGTTCAGGGTTTCGTCGGCCACCGAAATCGCCAGCCCGGTTTGCTCGCGCAGGGCAAGGTCGAGGTCTCCCAGAAGCGCACCGCCGCCGGTGAGCATCACCCCGCGGTCGACAATATCGGCGGCCAGGTCCGGCGGCGTGCTTTCCAGCGCCGCCATAACCGCATCGCAAATCTGCTGCACCGGCTCGGCCAGGGCCTCGGCCACCTGAGCTTGCGTGATCTCGGTTTCCTTGGGCACGCCGTTCAAAAGGTCGCGCCCGCGAATCTCCATGCTGGCCCCGCGGCCATCGTCGGGAATGCGCGCGGTGCCGATCGCGGTTTTGATCCGCTCGGCGGTGCTGTCGCCCACCAGAATGTTATGCTGGCGGCGCAGGGAGGAGATAATCGCTTCGTCCATCCTGTCGCCCCCCACCCGCACCGAGCGGGCATAGACAATATCCCCCAGCGAGAGCACCGCCACCTCGGTGGTCCCCCCGCCAATATCCACCACCATGGAGCCCGTCGGGTCCGTAATCGGCATCCCCGCGCCAATCGCCGCCGCAATCGGCTCGGCAATCAGCCCCACCTTACCCGCGCCCGCCTGCTCAACAGAGCTGCGAATGGCGCGTTTTTCAACCGGCGTGGCGCCGTGGGGCACACAGACGATAATGCGCGGCTTGGGCACGAACCACGCGCGGCGGTGGATTTTGCGGATGAAATGCTTGATCATTTCCTCGGCAACGTCAAAATCGGCAATCACCCCGTCGCGCATCGGCCGAATGGCTTCGATGCTCCCGGGCGTGCGCCCCAACATCAGCTTGGCATCCTCGCCCACGGCCAGCACCTGCTTTTTGCCGTCGCGAATATGGTAGGCAACCACCGAGGGCTCGTTCAGGATAATCCCCTTACCCTTCACATAAATCAGCGTGTTTGCGGTGCCCAGATCAATGGCCATATCCGCCGAGAATAAGCCGCCAAAAATGCCAACCATATGCGTATCCTTGCCTGTAGGAGCGGGCCATTTTGCCCAGATGCTGTGATTAAGCCCTTATAGGCACAAGCTTTAGCAGTTAAAAGGCCACATTTCCAGCCCCGCCAATATATCGCAACAATTCGCCGTCGCGGGTGGCGGGCAATAATAAGCCGGGCGCAGGGGGCTGCGCCCGGCTTCATCGGCTTTCCAGATGGTCAGATGACGGTGATCAGCGTCCACATACCCATGGCATAGTGGCCGGCAATATTGCAGGCCAGCATATAGGTGCCGGGGGTCAGGCGCAGGGTGACCGAGCCGGTTTCGCCGGGCTTGGTTTCGGGCACTTCGCCGATGGCACCGGCGGCGTCTTCGTCCATCCGCTCGCTGGCAGTATCATAGGGCAGGGCTTTGGTAACGTCTTCAATCGGCACCACAATCATTTCATGCTCTTGCAGTTCAGATGTGTTGGTGGCCACAAAGGTGACATCCCCGTGCGGAATCACGTATTTGTTGGGGGTAAAGCCCATGGGCGCGTCATCCTTGAAGGCGGCATCCGGGGTGCCGAGCATAACCCGGTGCTCCATGTCAAAGCCGCTGATCTGGTCGGCGCCGTTATCCCACATGTTGACCTGAACAATGGTCTTCACGTCATCCTCTTGCGCAAAAGCGGCGCGGGAAAGGGTCATGGCGGCAGCGGTTCCGGCCATAAGGCCCATGGCGGTGCGTCTGGTGATGGTCATGATGTGTCTCCTTTTCAGAGCAGTAAAGTCTATGCGGAGCTACGTTTGGTTTACATTGGAGCGCGGCTTCGCAAGGAAGGTTTCCAATGCCTATGTGGTCTGCCCGAAAGTGAGTCGCGGCTTTGACCTACGTCAAAACTATCGGAGTTTATTTGAAAAGTTGAAATAAGGGCCGTGGCGATACTTCGCTACGGCCCCCGTTATTTGCAATCCTGCAATGTTTATTTTAGGCGGGGGCCGTCTTCTCGCGGCGCACCACCAGATTATTCAGCGCATTGATATAGGCCTTGGCCGAGGCCACCACCGTATCGGTATCGGCACTTTGCCCCGTTACAATCTTGCCCTCTTCTTCCATGCGCACGCTCACCGTGGCCTGGGCATCTGTGCCCTCTGTCACCGCGTGCACCTGATAAAGCTGCAGGCGCGCCCCGTGGGGGAAGACCTTTTTAATGGCGTTGAACGTCGCATCCACGGGGCCGTCGCCGGTGGCCGTCACCTCATGGCGCTCCCCGCCAATGCTCAGCACCATCTCCGCCGTTTGCGGCCCCTCGGTGCCGCAAACCACCCGCAGGCTTTCCAGCTTCAACTCGCCCTCAAGTGGCCGTCCGGATGACGTATTCATCAGCGCCACCAAGTCATCGTCAAAGATTTCCTTCTTGCGGTCAGCCAGTTCCTTGAAACGCACAAACACGTCTTTCAGCTGGTTATCCGCCAGCGAAAACCCGAGGTTTTCCAGCTTGGCCCGCAGCGCCGCGCGGCCCGAATGCTTGCCCATCACCAGTGAAGTTTCACTCAACCCGATGTCTTCCGGCCGCATAATCTCGAAAGTCTCGGCGTTTTTCAACATGCCATCCTGATGGATACCGCTCTCATGGGCAAAAGCGTTTTTGCCGACAATTGCTTTGTTATACTGCACCGGAAAGCCCGAGACCGTCGCCACCCGCCGGCTGATCGCCATGATCTTTTTGGTATCAATATCAGTGTGATAGGGCATAATATCATTACGCACCTTAATCGCCATAACCACCTCTTCCAGCGCTGTATTCCCCGCGCGCTCCCCAAGGCCGTTGATCGTGCACTCAATCTGCCGTGCCCCCGCATCCACCGCCGCCAAGGCGTTGGCGGTGGCCATCCCGAGGTCATTATGGCAGTGCGTGGCAAAGATGATCTCATCCGCGCCGGGCACCCGCTCCAGCAGCATTTTGATGATGTCACCACTTTCCGCGGGCGCTGTATAGCCCACCGTGTCCGGAATGTTGATCGTCGTTGCGCCCGCCTTAATGGCAATCTCGACCACGCGGCACAGGTAGTCGTCTTCGGTCCGCGTTGCATCCATTGGGGACCATTGCACATTATCGCACAGGTTGCGCGCAAGGCTCACCGTATCATGGATGGAATCGGCCATTTCATCCATGGTCATCCCCGTAATCGCGCGGTGCGAGGGCGAGGTGCCAATAAAAGTGTGAATGCGCGGCCGCCCGGCGTGCTTCACCGCCTCCCAGGCCCGTTCAATATCCCCCGCCTTGGCCCGCGCCAGGCCGCAAATCACCGCGCGGTCGGCCCGCTTGGCAATCTCGCTCACTGCGGCGAAATCGCCTTCCGAGGCAATCGGGAAACCCGCTTCAATAATATCGACCCCCATCACATCCAGCATCTCGGCAATTTCGAGCTTTTCGCTGTGGGTCATGGTCGCGCCCGGGCTTTGCTCGCCATCGCGCAGGGTGGTGTCGAAAATCAACACGCGGGATTTGTCAGTCATATCAGTCATTTCATTGGTCCTTAGCTTTCGAGAATTTGGTGCGGTTTCTGGCTCCCCTGAGCGCGCGCACCAACTTTCCCGGCACGCTCAGAGGCGGCTAAGGCGTAGGAGTTCGGCAATGGCTTTGCGGCCAAGCGGAATCATTTTATGTGGCATCGTGTTACACATGCGCGCCACTATACGCAGGGATTGGCGGAGTTAAAGCAAAAAATGACGTTGCAGAAAATTTTCTGCGGGCGAGGCTTTGACCACCGAGGCGAAGCCGAGGCCATGGCCCGTCAGGGCCACCGATTTTTGCTTGCAAAAATTGTGCTTTGGCTGAGGGGGGCCGGATTATGTGCACAATCGCGCCCATGCGCTTAGGGGGGAGGCTCCCCGAAGCCAAAGCAAACCCGGCGCTAATCACAGCTGCGGGCAAAGACATTATAATTGGAATCGCGGTAATAGGTGCACCCATTTCCACCCCCCTGCGGGCTGGGCGCGGCCAGAAACAGCAGCAGGATCACCGCTGCCCCCGCGGCGAATTTATAGACCGTAGCGCGGGCGATCTCCTGATCCCGCCAGAGCAGAAAAACCGCCAGCGGCGCAAGAACGAGCGCCAGCAGCGCGTCAAAACCGGTGTTGAGCGCCAGAAATACCAATACCACCCCCGCGGTGATGCCCCATTTCACATGCTTTTCATAAACCGACCCCGCCCAGAGCGCATACAGCCCCACCGGAAAGACCATCAGCAGCCATGCGTGAAGCAGGGTTTTGTTGTCTTGCCAGCGGGATGACGTCACGGGCCTAGTTTCCGGCAGCGGCGGCGGCTTCTTCCTCTGTCGCCGGGTTGCCATTGGCCCAGAAGCCGTCATATTCCTCGCCCGAGGCATAGGTCATCTTCCCCCGGCCCTGTCGCTGGCCTTTGGAGAAGAAGCCTTCATAAACATCGCCATTGGGATATTTCGCCGTGCCCTCGCCGTCTATCTCGCCACCGGCCCAGTGGCCGGTATATTCAAAGCCATCCGGCATGGTGATGGTGCCTTGCCCCTCGCGCTGGCCTGCCACAAACGAGCCCGTATAGATGGTGCCGTCGGAATAGGTGGCTACGCCCTGACCGTCCCGCAGCCCGTCCTTCCACTGGCCGGTATACTGGTAACCGTCCTGATAGGTCATCGTGCCCTGGCCATGGTTTTTGGCATTGTGGAATTCGCCTTCATAAACCAGCCCGTTTTCATAGCGGGCAATGCCCCGGCCCTCGATCACGCCATTCACCCACGAGCCTTCATAAGAAGAACCGTCGGCATAGGTGATTTTGCCCTGTCCATGGGCCACGTCGTTCAGGAAGCTGCCTTCATAGACCGAGCCGTCGGGATAGGTGACCTTGCCATCGCCTTCAATACGTCCGTCCACCCAGTTGCCGGTATAGACATAGCCGTCTGCACCGGTAAACGTGCCGAGCCCGTTTCGCTGGTCGCCGGAAAAATGGCCCTCGTATTTGTCGCCATTGGCATAAGTGGCAATGCCTTGCCCCTCGCGCTGGCCATTGACCATCTCGCCCTCATAGCGGTCGCCATTGGCCTGGGTGAGCACGCCGGTGCCGTTGATCTGGCCATTTTTCCATTGGCCGACATAGGTAACCCCGTCAGGCAGGGTGAGTGTGCCCTGGCCCTCCCGAACGCCGCGCACAATGTCGCCCTCGTAAACCGCCCCGTCGGGATAGGTGATTTTGCCGTGCCCGTGCTTGACACCGTTATCCCATGTGCCCTCGTAAATATAGCCGTTCGGGCTGGTCATGGTGCCGGTGCCGTGATGCACGGCATTCAGGAATTCCCCTGTATAAACAACGCCGTTGGCATAGGTTGCCGTGCCGGTGCCGGAAATCTTGCCGTCAACCCAGCTACCCTCGTAAGTGCCCCCGTCCGAGAAGGTGATCTTGCCTTGTCCTTCGGGCCGGCCATTCACGAACTCGCCCTCATAAACCGAGCCGTTGGGGAAACGCGCCACGCCTTGTCCTTCGATACGCCCCTCCACCCACTGGCCCGAATATTCGTAACCATTCGGAAGCCGATAGGTGCCGTGCCCGTGCTGCTTGCCGTTCAGAAACTCGCCTTCATATATCCCGCCGGTATCATATTGCTTGGTTTCAACCGTGGTTTCCTGGGCGAAAACCGGGGCGCTTACGATTGTAAATCCGATCGACGCGGCGCTGATGGCAGCGGCACTAAGCAATAGACGATGTTTCAACGTATCTCTCCGACAATCCGGCCTGCGGCATGGCGCAGGCTCTCGTTCGGGGAATATTAGGTCTTAACGCGCTAAGGGGCAACGGTTTTTTGCAAGGGTTTTCAGGAAGTGGCTGTCCGTCGCCCAACTTTTCCGCAATCGTGCCGAACTCCGCGTATTATTCGCGTCGGATTTGTGTCGTCTTTCTGTCGGGCATCCGTCGGACAGGCAAGCGTTAACGACTTTCGGCTTTAACCCGCCCCGCAAACCATTTATGAGGGGGTAAACAATTCAGGACCCCCCCCATGACCACCACCCGCTTTGCCCCGTCGCCCACCGGATACCTCCACATCGGCAACCTGCGCGCCGCGCTGTTCAACTTCCTGATCGCCCGCCAGCAGGGCGGCACCTTCATCCTGCGGCTCGATGATACCGACCCGGCCCGCTCCAGGCCCGAATATGCCGAGGCCATTCGCGAGGACCTGCGCTGGCTCGGCCTCACATGGGACCGCGAGGAAACCCAGTCCGCCCGTCTGGCCCGCTATGACGCCGTGGCGGCACAGTTGCGCGCCGCCGGCCGCCTTTACGAGTGTTTCGAAACCCCCGCCGAGCTGGACCTGAAGCGCAAGAAGCAGCTCAACATGGGCCTGCCGCCGGTCTATGACCGCGCGGCGCTCAAGCTCACCGAGGCCGAAAAAGACACCCTGCGCGCCGAGCGCGGCGGCTATTGGCGCTTCCGGCTCGATCATAAGCGCATCGAGTGGGAGGACGGCATCCTGGGCCCGCAAAGCATCGACGCCGCCAGCGTGTCGGACCCGGTGCTGATCCGCGCCGACGGGCAGGTGCTCTATACGCTGGCTTCGGTCACCGATGACACCGATATGGGCATCACCGACGTGGTGCGGGGCCTCGACCACGTCACCAACACCGCCACGCAAATCCAGATCATCGAGTCCATGGGCAAACCGCTGCCCCGCTTTGCCCACCACTCGATGCTCACCGGCCCGCAGGGCGAGGCGCTTTCCAAGCGGCTGGGCACGCTCTCGCTCAGGGATTTGCGCGCCAAAGGGGTGGAACCCATGGCGATCATCTCGCTGATGGCGCGGCTTGGGTCCTCCAAACCGGTGGAATTGCGCCAGCATATGGACGAGGTGATCGCGGGCTTCAGCCTGAGCGATTTCAACGCCTCCCCCACCAAGTTTGACGAGGCCGACCTTGCCCCGCTCACCGCCCGCTGGTTCCACGGGGTGCCCACGGCCGACATGGCCGACACGCTCGCCGCCCTTGGGGTGCCTGCCGACACAGCCGACGCTTTCTGGCTGGCTATCCGCGAAAATATCGACACCCGCGCCGACATCGCCAAATGGTGGGACCTGTGCCGGAATGGCACCACGCCGATAGTGGACGAAGAGGACCTTCCCTTTGTGCGCGAGGCGCTGGAAAGCCTGCCGCCGCGCCCGTTTACGCAAGACACATGGGCAAGCTGGACCGCAGCGCTGAAAGCGGCCACCGGCCGCAAGGGCAAGGCTTTGTTCCTGCCGCTGCGCAAGGCCCTGATCGGCGCCGACAAGGGTCCCGATATGAAGCGGCTGCTGCCTCTTCTTCAGGTCATTCCCAAGCTTTAGCCAACACGCCTAGGGCTTCGGGAGAACCAGCACCGTGCCAACCTCGATAACGTTGGGGTTGGTGATTACGCCGGTATTGGCATCGTAAATGACGGCAAAAGAATGACTGTCCCCATAAATGGCCGAGGCAATGGCGGAAAGGGAATCCCCCGTTTCTATGGTAATTTCCCAGCGGCCCTGATTGACAACCACGCGGTCAATAATGCTGCGATCTGCCGCTGTTGCATTCGGCAAGGGCACGGGGCCCTGTGTCTCACCCCCGGGGGTGGTGGTCTCGATCTGCACGGTTTGGGGCTCTGTGGTAATCTGCTGGAGGTCTCGGCTGGCCTGCGCCAACGCATTTAGAAAATTGCTGCCATCGTCGTTGACGGTTGTGCGCGGGTCCGGCACGGTTGAAACGTTTCTGAACAGGGTGCGGAAATCCAGCCCCTGTGCGAGCTGGCCAACCTGCTGCATGAAATCCTGCCCGAAGCTTTGGGCCACCGTCTGGGTGAAGTAATCGGCGATCTGGTCCACGGACAGGCCCGAGCGCTGGCCGGCATCCACCAGGCGGGCGATGGACTCGCGAAAGCGCGTATTGGCCTTGTCCTGCTCAACAATACTGCGGCTGCCGGCCCCCTCAACGAGGTTCTGAAGGGTATGTGTGGCGCGCTCGGCATAAAACACCAAGCGCCGCAGATCGGACTCTGTGAGATCATTAATCTGGATTTGTGTGTAAACCAGTCCGCGCAAGCTGTTAGGCGCTTGTGCCCCGGCCGAAAAACGCGCGTCTGCAAGCGCATCTCCAGCACTGGCAACGGCCAGAAAAACTGCACAAATTCCAAACTTCATTTCGCCTCCCGAAACGGGTGAAGCGCATTCAGGATTCAGGAACCACCACTGTCAGGCCCAGAATCAGCCAATTTTGCATTCCACCACGATAGTATAAGATTTTATCTGTAGGATACCCTGCGGCAATCAGGTTGTGTATCGCACGAGGGGACTGACCGCACCAAGGCCCGTTACAAAACAAAGCCAATTTCTTGGCATTCGTGAAATCCCATGTGCCGTCATCCTGCTTCACCCCGCCAAGCTGGGTAAGAATGGGGGTCTGAAACGGGTTGTTTTCATCATTGGAAAGCAGGTTGAACGGCAGGTTGACAGACCCGGGAATGGTGCCGGCCTGATAAAAGCGCGGGATGCGCGCATCAATCAAAAGACCTTCACCGGATTGCCCTTCGTTTTGCAGGAACGCGAGCAATTCCAGCTCGCCAATTGTTTTAACACCTTCTGCAACCGTTATCGGCTGGATACAAAACGGCGGGCAGGCCCGCGAGGTTTTGGCGAATGCGTCCGGCACAACGGCGTCTTTGTCCGGATTGCGTTCAATGACAAAAAACTGGTTGTTGATTTCAAGTTCAACAAAAGGCGTATCGGGTGTGATCCAGACATCCTGGGCAAAGCCAGGGCCAACGGATAACACCACTGCAACAATCGCTGAAAGGAAAGATTTAATATGTGGCACGACACGCCCCCTGTAGGATTTAGGATACCTCGCCCAAAAAAACGCGGGTTTCAACGGGTAACGCTACCAAAGGACGGCAAAAAATCAACCCAAAAGTGATGGTAAATTATAAAGATACTGTTACAAGTGCCTAGAATCGTTATATTTGATCGCGCAACAACGTGGCGTCAATTTGATCTGGCCTTTTTTGGCTTGCGCGGGCTTGGCGGGGCTGTCTTAATCAATCCGGTTCATTTCTTGGAGAATCAGCTATGCGCTATGTGGTTGCGAAAGACTGCCCGGAGGCGGTTGCGCTTTTAAACGCGAACAATGGTGCCCGCTTGCTGGCTGGCGGAACCGATTTACTGGTGCAGCTAAAGCAGGGGGCGGCCAAGCCTAACATACTGATTGATATTAAAAAAATAGATGGTTTTGGGAATATTGCCGCCGAGGAAGGCGGGTTTCGCATCGGGGCCACGGTGAGCGGGGCAGAGATCGGGGCGCATATTGCGCTGAAGGCTGCGTGGCCGGGGGTGGTGGAGGCGGTGGAGCTGATCGGCTCGACCCAGGTGCAGGGGCGGGCCACGATGGTGGGCAACCTGTGCAACGGTTCTCCGGCGGCTGATAGCGTGCCCGCGATGCTGGCAGCGGGGGCCGTGGCGCGGGTCGAGGGGCCGGGCGGCGCGCGGGATGTGCCGGTGGCCGATTTGCTCAAAGGCCCCGGGCGCACGGCGCTTGGCAGTGCCGAGCTTGTCTCCTCGGTGCTGCTGCCCAAGCGCGGGGCGCGGGCGGGGGATGCCTACCTGCGCTTTATCCCGCGCACGGAAATGGATATTGCCGTGGCCAGCGCGGGGGTGAACCTTGAGCTAGATGCGGGCGGCGTGGTGGTCGCGGCACGGGTGGCGCTCGGGGCGGTGGCCCCGACGGCCATTCTGGTGCCTGAAGCGGCGGCGGCGCTGGTGGGCAGTCGGCTGGAGGCCAGCGCTTTAGACGCCTGCGCCACGGCCTGCGAAGCGGCCAGCAACCCGATTGATGACAAGCGCGGCACCGCCGAATTCCGCACCCGCATTGCGGGGGTCATGGCGACCCGCGCTGCCAAAACCGCCTATACCCGCGCCGGAGGTTCGCTATGAGCAAGATACATGTAAACGCGACGGTAAACGGCGACGCGGTGGAATTCCTCTGCGAGCCGGACGAGGTGTTGCTTGACGTTCTGCGCGACCGCCTGAATCTGACGGGGGCCAAGGAGGGATGCGGCACCGGCGATTGCGGGGCCTGCTCGGTGACCCTAAACGGGCGGCTGGTGGCCTCTTGTTTGGTGCTTGGTGCCGAGGTCGAGGGCAGCGCGATTGAGACGGTTGAGGGCATCGGCACCGCCGACGCGCTGCACCCATTGCAGCGCCATTTGCTGGACCACGCGGCCCTGCAATGCGGCATCTGCACGCCCGGGATTATCGTTGCGGCCAAAGCGCTGTTGGCCGAAAATCCGGACCCTTCCGAGGAAGAGGTGCGCTTCTGGCTGGCAGGCAACCTGTGCCGCTGCACGGGGTATGACAAAATCATCCGCGCGGTGCTGAGTGCCGCCGCCGAAATGCGGGGGGACAGCGCATGAAACAGGATTTCAAGGTTCTGGGCACACGGCCCATCCGGCCCGACGGGCTCGACAAGGTCACCGGCAAGGCGATGTTCGGGGCGGATAAATCCGTCACCGGCATGTTGCACGCGCGTGTTTTACGCAGCCCCCATGCCCATGCGGAAATTGTTAGCATCGACACCAGCAAGGCCGAGGCTTTGGCCGGGGTGAAAGCCGTGATCACCGGCGATGATTTCGAGGATGTGGACAACCGCTGGACCCGCTACACCATGCAAAACTGCATGGCGCAGGGCAGGGCGCTGTATGATGGCCACGCGGTGGCGGCGGTGGCGGCGGTGAGCAAGAAAGTGGCGGCGGAAGCGCTGGCGCTGATCGAGGTCACCTACAAGCCGCTGCCCCATGTCACCGACGTAGACGAGGCCATGGCCCCCGACGCCCCCGTGCTGCACGAGGGGGTGAAGGGGCGCAACCTCGGCGATGACGTTTCCGGCAATACGGTGGGCTACTATAGCTTTGGCCATGGGGACCCAGAAACGGGGTTTGCTGAAGCTGACGAGGTGATTGAGCGGACGTTCAAGACGGCAGCGGTGCATCAGGGCTATATCGAGCCGCAGGCCTGCCTTGCCGACCTTGGCGCGGACGGGCGCGGCGAGCTTTGGTGCTGCACGCAGGGGCATTACGAGGTGCGCCGGATCTGCGCCGAGATTCTGCATATGGACGCCAGCCAGTTGCGGGTGACCGCCTCGGAAATCGGCGGCGGTTTTGGTGGCAAAACCACGGTGTTCATCGAGCCGGTAGCGCTGAAGCTCTCGCAAAAGGCGGGGCGGCCTGTGAAGCTGGTGATGAGCCGCGAGGAGGTTTTCAGGGCCACGGGGCCGACCATGTCTGCCTCGATGGATGTGAAAATCGGCATGGCGAAGGATGGCCGGATCACCGGTGCCCATGCGCGGTTGCGCTATCAGGGCGGGGCGTTTCCCTACCAGATGGTGATGCTGGGGGCGATGAGCGCCTTTGCCGCCTATGATCTGGAGCATGTGCAGGCCGAGGGCTGGGACGTGATGACCAACCGCCCGAAGATGATTTCCTACCGGGCCCCCGGCGCGCCGATGGCCGTGTATGCGGTGGAATCGGTGGTCGACGAGCTGTGCCAGAAGCTCGGGCTGGACCCGCTGGATGTGCGGATTATGAACGCGGCGCGAGAGGGCAGCAAGTCCTCCTACGGGCCGACCTTCAAGGCGATCGGGCTGGTCGAGGCGCTGGAAGCCGCCAAGGCGCACCCGCACTATTCTGCGCCGCTCGCGCCCAATACGGGGCGCGGGGTGTCCTGCGGGTTCTGGTTTAACTTTGGCGGGCAAGTTTCTGTTTCCATGGCGATAAATGCAGATGGCACAGTGAACCTGATCGAGGGCAACCCCGATATTGGCGGCTCGCGGGCCTCGATTTCGATGATGGCGGCGGAGGCGCTCGGCATCGAGTTTGACCGCGTGCGCACCATTGTGGGCGACACGGCATCGGTGGGCTTTTCCGACGTCACCGACGGCAGCCGCGTGACCTTTGCCGTGGGCATTGCCACCATCAACGCCGCCAAGGCCGCGATCAAGGAGATGTGCAAGCGCGCCGCGATGATCTGGGAGATTGACGAAGAGTCGGTCGAGTGGATCGACGGCGCGGCCCATGCCGTGGGCCACAATGCGGGCACCCTGCCGCCCATGACCCTTGCCGAAATCGCCGCCACCAGCGGCAAGACCGGCGGGCCGATTGCCGGCCACCACGAGGGCGCGCCGGATAAGGCGGGGGTTTCTTTTGGTGTGCATCTGGTCGATGTGGAGGTGGACCCCGAGACGGGCTTTACCGCCATCAAGCGCTATACCGCCTTTCAGGATGTCGGCAAGGCCATTCACCCCGCCTATGTGGAGGGGCAAATTCAGGGCGGCGCGGTGCAGGGCATCGGCTGGGCGCTGAACGAGGAATATATTTATGGCGAGGATGGGCGGCTGCAGAACCCGGGCTTCCTTGATTACCGCATCCCCGTGGCCTCTGACCTGCCGATGATCGAGCCGGTGATTATTGAGGTGCCCAACCCCGGCCACCCTTACGGCGTGCGCGGCTGCGGCGAAACCGCGATTGTGCCCCCGCTGGCGGCGGTCTCTAACGGCGTGGCGCGGGCGATCGGGGCGCGGCTCTATGCCCTGCCCATGTCCCCGCCCAAAATCCTTAAGGCCCTCTGACATGGCCCGCGTGGTGATCTTCGGCTCGCTGCGCGCCTTCACCGGTGGCGAGGGCGAGATGGAGATAGAGGCCGCGACCACGCGGGAATTGCTGAAGAAATTAGCCGCCCGCCACCCCGCGCTGGCGGAAACCATCGAGGCGGGCGTGTCGCTGGCCATAGACGGCGAGGTGTTCAAAGAGGCGTGGTTTACGCCCATCGGGCCGGAGGCCGAAGTGGTGGTGATGCCGCTGATGGTGGGCGGCTAGAGGAACGCCTCTGCCAGCAGAACCGCCAGCAAAATGGCGTAAGCGGCGCGGCGTGCCAGCTTTGGCCAGCCGTCGCTCAGCGGATAGGGCAGCACCAAATACCCAAGGCCAATCAGGAAAAAGCCAAGCTGGCCAAGGCTAAGCTCGGGCTTTGTAACCACGCCATAAGCGGGCACCGCTATCCATAGCGGTGCCCAGAGCAGGAAAAGCCCGTTGGGGTTTTTAATCGCCGCGTCGGAGGGTTCTCCCGCCTTTCCGGTGGGAAAAACGAGCTGAAGCGTGCCCAACATCAGGAAGGAAATGGCCAACGTAAGCGCGTTTTCTTGCAGAAACCCATCGGGGCCTTTCCAGTAGACCAGCATCAGGGTAAAGGCCAGCAATAGCCCGTTCACATAAAAAGTAGCCATGCCGGAAATCAGAGTGAGCGCTTCCCCCTTTTTGCGCTGGCAAAGCCGATATTGCGTGTCCGGAACCATAAGGAAAAAAGCAACAAAAAGCGCTATTCTTGGCCAGAAATCAACGCCGCCTTGCCATAAAATGAAGAGGCCTAATAGGGCAATTGCGAACACGGGGAGTGTTATGCTCTTCAGGCTGGGGCGGGGCATTGTGCTGTCCATTTTGAGGGCGTCTCCTTTGGGCTATCTCAACAGCCCATCGGCCAGAAGCACCAGAAGGGTGATGCCAAAGCTCAGGCGCTTCAGGGTCAGAAACGGCACCAGCGGCAGGGGTTTTGACGGGGCGAAGGGCTGGGCGAAGAAGCCG